>CAMUXX010000009.1 GCA_947164805.1 uncultured Elusimicrobia bacterium
TTGCTTCGCCGGGTTTTGGGTTTGCACCGCCCCCGATTAAAGCAATATTTGAAATCGTATGATGCGGTTCCCTAAAAGGTCTTTGAAAAACTTTTTTTCCTTTACCTAACATTCTGCAAACAGAATAAATTTGTAAAATTTCAAGCATTTCTTCTTTAGTCAAAGGCGGTAAAATTGTTGAAAAGCGCTTTGCTAACATGCTTTTACCCGTGCCTGGTGTACCTATCATTAAAACATTATGGCCACCGGCTGCGGCAATTTCCAAAGCACGTTTTGCGAGTGCTTGGCCTTTAACTTCGCAAAAATCTTCTTTTAAATCAAATCCTTCTAAATTGTCTTCAACTTTTGGGCTTGAATATTCCTGATAAAATAAAATTTTGCCTTCAAGCAAATCAACGACTTCTTTTAAAGAACTTGCACCAAAATTTGGGACCTCAGCAAATTCCCCTTCTTCTTTGTTTGCTAAGGGAATAACTGCTTTCTTGATGCCGGTTTTTCTTAAAGAAATTAACATTGGCAGAACACCGGCACAGGCATGAACTTTACCGTTCAACCCAAGTTCACCGATAAATACCATTTCGTTTAATTTATTTTGTGCTTGATTACTTAAAGCACCGCTTGCAGCCAATATGCCTAACGCAATAGGCAAATCAAAATGCGTACCTGTTTTTTTAATTTCGGCAGGAACTAAATTGACCGTTATTTTTCTTAAAGGGAAATCAAAACCGCTGTTTCTTATTGCAGCTTGTACACGGTCTTTTGCCTCTTTGACTTCCTGTTCAGGAAGACCGACTATCGTAAAAGTGGGCGCACCTCCGGCGATGTCAATTTCTACTTTGACAATAAATCCCTCTAAGGCTTTTATCGCGGAGGATAACACACTTGCTAACATTATATAAATTCCATTGTAATACTGTCGGCAGAAGCATTTACTATCGTAAAATTTGAAACATTTTTACGTAAAATTTTAGCGGAAAATTCTTCTGCAGTAGAAACTTTTGCCTGCACTGAAAAAGTAGCAGTAGAGTTCCTGTATTTTATTAAAGCAAAATCTTCAACATCTCTTTGTGAGCGCATAATATTTTGAAGTTTTTCCAAACGCTCAATAGTGTTAACATTTGTAACAATGAAATTAAAAGTTTTTGCAGAATTAATTGCCTGTGTTATATCTTCTTCCACTTGCTCTGCTGCAGTTTGACACGCATTCATTAAAGCTTTTTGTTCTGCCAAACTTTGCACTGCATCAAGACCGCTGGCATTTTCTGCTGCTTGTGCTACAAGTTGATAATTGCTTGTTGCCATTACTTTTAAATTTACTTTAGCGCGAACAGGTTTAAAAGTTGTTGTTAAGGCTGCAGCACTTTCAAGAGGTGCGGCATCTGCTTCTGCGATAATAACAAAACGGGCTCCTTCTTTTTTTGCTTTATCAATAAAAGAAGTTGTATCTGTTAAATTGTTTTCACTTAAAGTTCCTCCGTCAAGTAAAGTATACGGAAAATTTTTAAGTGCTTTATAAATACCTTGGCGGCAATATTGTTTTAAAGAAACTTCACCGTTAATGATTTCTCTGGAAGCAACTAAAATATTTGTTTTACGAACATAAGAACTGTCTTCAATTTCTTTAACTTTAGCTGCCAAGTTGCTAACCAAAACCATTATACGCCCTTCCACATAGAAAGTATCCCCTTTCCTGTATGAAGAAGAGACATAAGAACGCCTGACATAATTTTTGTAATTAGCTAAAATATCTGTTTTTACTCTTTCAGGATACTCAATCAAACTATTAGAAGAAAGGAAAACCCTTGCGGCCTTTTCTACAGCAGCTTTTTCCGCCAAGACCAACCCTTCCTCCTTCATTGATGAAACAGATCCTTCTACAAAAGGAACTTCCGCACTTGCCATAACATATTCGCCTTCCCCCTTAGGACCGATATTTATTCTTTGGCAAGCACTAAAAAAAAGACAAAGGATAAGTAAAGACAAAAACTTCTTCATTTTTTTCTCCTTATTTCAAAATATCACCAAGCATTTTAATATAGGCACTTGGTTTTTTAATATCTTCAAAGTTAATAGTCCCGCAACGAACCATCATGATTTCAAGCATATGGGTAAGAATATCATAGAAATTATCTCTGATCGGTTCTTTACACTCCGTAAATGCAGGACCTAAAATAACAGCACCTTTTAAGCCTTTTAAGTCACAAATATTTGCAATTTTAAAGGCTGCGGAAATTATATGATCGGTTGAATAAGCTGATTTCAAAGCATAGTTAAAACCGCCTTTTATCCCTAAACTTTTTGCTGCCTCCTGCGCTGCAAAAGCAACCCAACGAAATTTATCAATTTGGGATGCCGGGAAGAAAAACCCGAAATTACCCCAAGAATTTTCAGAATTTCTTTCAAGGGCAGTTATTTCTTCAAAATCTTTAGTCACTATTGGACTTTCTGTATTCTCTCCGTTAGCGCCTGTCATTTCTTTTAATATTTCTTCATAAGACATTTTCTTTATGCCACTGCTTTCTATACGTCTGGAAAGGACTTTAACTCTTTTGACATTTCTGGCTACATCTCCTAATGAAGAATTCCTTTCGGAGAAGAAATTTTTTACTTGATTTTCCGTTAAATCTAAAAATGAAGATGTAACTATTCTATTGGTTAATTTTTCGAAATGAGCTTTACTGGGAACTTTAAGTTCGGCAACAGTTCCCAAAGAAAATTTAAAATTAACTAATTCTTCAAATCTTTTTAAACTTTCTGGTGGATATTTGGAAGATAAGAGAATTTGTTTTTTGTTTTTAAGAAAATCATTTAAAACTTTTGAAATATATTCCCTGTTATGTTCGTTTACGGCTGTTAAATGAACGTCATCTATGATAAGAACTTCGGCATTATTGAAAAAGGCATCGAGTTTTTCCTTCTGTCCTTTTTCCAATAAATATTGTACACCTCTTGAAAAGCGTACACCGTTTGTAAATAATATTTTAGATTGAGGTATTTTTTTAGAAACCTCATAACCCATAGCATGCAAAAAATGTGTTTTTCCTGTACCGCTACCTCCTTGTATTAAGAAGGGGTTATTGCTCTTACCTAAATCATCTAAAGTAGCCATTGCCATGGCATGAGCAAAACGAATAGAAGAAATATCCATATTAGCAAAAGTATTTGTTGGTACTAAAGGCATTTCTATAGGGTAATTCCTATATTTGGTATCTTTTGAAGGTGTCGCAACATGTAAAGTATGGTCTATTTTCATACCTTTTTTTATTTCATTATTTTTAACTTGGGCTGTTTCGTTCAAAGGTTTATTTTGTTCTTTAGGTTTAGAAACTGCCGGAATTTCTTTGTTTTCTTCTTTCATATTTTTATTTACCTCTCCAACATTAACTTTGCTAAAATGTTTTTGATGTTCATCTATTTTGTTTTGTTTTTCTTCACTATCTTCTTTTACTATATTATTTTGTTTTCTTATGTCTTCTTTTTTATTAACTTGCTCCACTATAACTTCCTTTTCTTTTTTTTGTTCTACAATATTTTTTGTTTTACTTTCCAAATTACCGTTAGTAAACAACTGATCAGGCAAAGTAATATCTGCTTCTTCCTGTTTAATATCATCAGGAGAATTTTTTATAGTTTCTTCCGTAGGTGCTATTTTTATAGTTTCCTCTTTTTTCTTAACAAAAACCGTATTTTTAACCTTCTCTTCCTTTTTGTTCCCCTGATTTTCTAAAATTTGCAAGGGTGTTTTCTCTTCTTCAAAGACAGTTTCCGCATTTTTTATTTCCCCTTCTGACTGATTGGCATAAAAATCGCAAACAGTTTCCGCAGCAAAAATATCATCTACCTGAATCTTTGCAGTAAGAGGATTCGTTGTTATATTTTCTTTTTCTCCTTTAATAGTATTGGAAAAAGTTTCTTCTTCTAATAAACTTTTTTTAACGATAAGACCTTCCCCTAAATTTTGAAAAGGATTTACACTTTGATTGTTACCCGGAACTTCTTTTTTTAAATTATTATTTATATTTTTTAATACCTTTTCTTTGTTTTCATTTGAAAGAGAAGAAGATTTTTGGGACAAAAAAGTCTTTTCCTTCTGCTCCTTTTTCGTGTGAATAGCCGTCTTAAATTTACCAAAAATATTTCCAAATAATCCTGTTTTTTCTTTTTCCATTTCTGTTTTGATATCTCCGGGAGAATAAGGGCGTATCGTTTCCTTTGTTTGTTCTTTACCTGATAATTTTTGATATATTTCCTCAGCCGCACTTTTTGGAGTTTTGTTGTTCATACTAGGGATTGTTTTTGCTAATTCTAAAGAAGTATTTCCAATATCTATCCTTTGTTCTCCTTCAGATACTATCGGACCGTTTGTTACAAGATCTTTAAAATTCGTTTCGGTGTTTTGTTCTATGGATACAGGAAATCCAGTTTCTGCAAGACTTATGGATGTACTTTCAGCTGTTTTTCGTTCTTTTGGAGATTGAGTTGATATATCTATGGTCATAGTTCTCGATGAATTACCAAAAGTTTGCGTAACTCCCCCAAAAGATATTTTTTCTAATTTCGTTCTAATCTTTTCAAGTGAAGATTGTTCTTTGATATCTAAAAGTTCAAAAACATAATTAAAACCGGGAAATTTTGCATCTATCAACTTACAATGATCTGCAAATTCCCTTTCAATATCCTCACGGCCTTTTTCATCCCCTTTTACAAGAAGAACATAAACGGAATTTTGTGTAAAAGAATTTTCCCTTATATCATAACCGCTGATCATTTTTCTTCTCCAATAATTAAGAAACTATTTTTATACCGGCACTTGCCCCTAAACGTAATGCACCGGCATCTATCATCTTTAAAGCATCTTCTTTTGTACGGATACCACCTGATGCTTTAACTTTTATACCGCTTGCTTCTTTCATTAATTTAACATCTTCCGCTGTTGCACCGGCAGAAGAAAACCCTGTGGAAGTTTTAACAAAATCCGCACCGGCTTTTGCCGCTAATTTGCAAACTGTTTTCTTTTCTTCCTCGGTTAAATAAGATGTCTCAATAATAACTTTTAAAATTTTACCTTCACTTGCTTTACGTACTGCTAAAATATCCCGGTAAACATAATCTATATTACCTTCTTGCAATGCTCCTATATTTATGACCATATCAACTTCATTTGCACCTTGCTTAATAGCAAGGGCGGCTTCTGCTGCTTTAATTTCTGAAGTATTTGCCCCTAAAGGAAAACCTATAACCGTGCAAACATTAACCCCTGTGCCTTTTAAAACTTCCGCACAAAGCGAAACCCAGCAAGGGTTAACACAAACAGATGCAAAATGGTATTGTTTTGCTTCCTCGCAAAGTTTTAAAATATCTGCTTTGGTTGCAATAGGTTTAAGTAAAGTATGGTCTATATAAGATGCTAAATTATTCATAATCAATGATCCTGGTAAACTTTTCCGCAATTAATGCTTGCCCCCCAACTAAAACACCGTCAACATTTTCTTTAGCCATAATTGAATCAACATTTTCCGCTTTCACACTGCCGCCATATAAAATGCGGATATTATTTGCAAAATTTGCACCCAACATAGTAGATAAAACTTTCCTGATTAAAGCATGAACTTCTTCCGCTTGTTCCGGAGTTGCAGTTTTACCTGTACCGATAGCCCAAACAGGTTCATAGGCTATAACTAAAGTTTTTAAATCTTCGGCAGTATAACCTTTTAAACCTTCTTGTAATTGTGTTGTTATAACTTGTTCTACTTTACCGGCTTCACGTTCTGATAATGTTTCGCCAACACAATAAATAACTTGCAAATTATGCCGCAAAGCAGCGGCAATTTTTTTATTTAAAATTTCATTTGTATCACCAAATAATGCACGGCGTTCGCTATGCCCCAAAATAACGGCAGTTGCACCGGCTTCTTTAATTTGGGAAGGTGAAACCTGGGAAGTAAAAGCACCCTTTTCTTCAAAATAACAATCTTGTGCTGCAACAATAACCCCTGTGCCTTTTAATGCATTTGCTACGGCATTAATCGCCGTAAAGCTGGGGGCTACCATAATATCGGCATTATTCCTATTCTTTGCCGCTTTAAGAGCATTAACTAAAGTTACCCCTTCCTGTATAGTATTATTCATTTTCCAATTACCTGCAATAAAAGGTTTTCTTGACATAAATATTCCTCTTTGTTTAAATTTTATATTTTGCGACACTGCGCTATAATATATATTAACATTTTATACATTAATATGGCAAAAGTTTTTTAAATTTTATAGAATTTCTATATGGCAAATATTCTTGAAGGTAAAACCTTAGCAAATAAAATTAAAGACTCTTTACAAGAAAGAGCATATGATATTTATAAAAAAATGGGAAGGCGCGCAAGCCTTATCGGCTTTGGATGGAAAGGTGACGCTGCAGGCTTTTATTATCTTAACAAAGAAGTGGACGCCGCACGCAAAATAGGAATAGACGCAGATATTGTTTTGCTTGAAGAGACAACAAAACCAAAACAACTTTTTACTTTGCTTGATGCAGTGTTTCAAAAATCAAACACTAGTGATGCTCTTTTGATTGCAAGGCCTTTGCCACCGCAACTTAATAATTTGGATATTGCCGCAAATATTAACCCTGCACAAGATATTGACGGATCCGGATTAATAAGTATGGGGCGCTTGTTTATGTGCAAAACATGGAAAGATATTGAGAATTTGCAAACATTTATTCCTTGCTGCCCAAAGGCAGTTATGCGTTTGCTTGAATATTATAAGATAAATTTAGAAGGGGCAAAAGTTGCAGTTATAGGAAGAAGTAATACCGTAGGTTCACCTTTGGCAAAAATGCTAACGGCAAACAATGCTGTTGTTACTTTATGTCACAGTAAAACTAAAGATTTAAAAGAAATAACTTTAAATAGCGATATTGTGGTATCTGCCGCAGGTAAAATAAATTTAATTAAGAAAGATTTTGTAAAAAAAGGTACAATACTTATAGATGTTGCAACAGTTGTAAACGAACAAGGCAAATGCGTAGGCGATATGGACTTTGAAAATTTAAAAGAGATTTGCCCTATATCCCCTGTTCCGGGTGGTGTAGGACCTGTGACTTTAGCGTGTTTACTTGAAAATATTATTATTTCTGCTGAGAGGAAAATAAAATGAAAAAGATTTTTTCTTTAATTGTTCTTGTTTTTTCTTTAATTTGTATTAGCGGTTGTATTTCTAAGGAAGGATATCCTACTTCTTTTGAAAAAGAGTACAGAAAACTTGAATTAGAAACAAAAAATTACACTGAGTCAGATTTTTATGATGCAGACAGAAGATCTGCAGACGACAAAAGAGCAATGAACGAAGGTGACCGCATGGCTGCCGTTGCCCAAGAAGCACAAAAAGAAAGACGTGCAAAAACGGTAGTGGAATCTGATTATTATTTCCAAGTTTATCCGGGCAGAAAAGAATCTTACTCTTATAATGAGTATAATGAAGTTTGGTCCGACGGATATCCTTTACGCGCTTACAAAGAAACACAAAGGCTTTGGAAAAAGCCACAAAGATTTAAACCGGAAGAATATGCCGGTGTTCCGGATGACGGTATGGTAACGGAACAAGCCGTAGCAGCTGCAGAAGAAGCCGCACGCAAGGCAGAACAAGAGGCAGCCGCAGCCGCCGCTTCCGCCGAAAGTGATGCAGTTTATGAATAATTAACCAAATAATAATATTATCTTAATTAGTTTTACCAAAAAGGCCTTCCAAACGGAAGGCCTTTTTTATTATCCTCTTAATTTTCAGGACTAAACTGGTCTTTACCCACTCCGCAAACCGGGCAAACCCAATCTTCTTTAACATCTTTCCAAGGTGTTCCTGCCGGAATACCGTGTTCCGGATCTCCTACTTCTTCGTCGTAAACATAACCGCAAACATTGCAAATATATTTCATTTTATTTCTCCTCTATTTTTTATTTTTGATAAGTTACTGCACCTTTCGGCGTCTTGCCTTTTAATTTATTATAGTAGAAAGCATAAGTCATCGGCGGGCAAGAAGTATCCAAAATGTCCGCATCTTCCAAAGAACAAATAAACATTGTATGTGTGTCCAAATCAATACTGCTGCTTACTCGTAAAATCAAATAAGCCGCTGTATTAACGGTAACAATCGGCAAACCTTTACTGTTTAATTTATGGGTAATTTTTGCAAATTTATCAAAATTTCTTCCGGTCCTAAAACCGAAATTTCCGATAAACACCATATCTGCTTTTTCCGTTAAAGGTTGTACGCAAATTAAACCTGTTTGTTTGATATATTCATACGTTAAACTTTCTTTATTTAAAGTAACGGCAAGACGCACAGGCTCAGCGGTAATTTGTTCAACGGAATTGGCGATCATACCGTTAATCTTGCCGTCTTTTGATACGGAAGAAACAATGTATAACCCATAATTTAAAGTAAAAAGAGTTTGCAAATTAACCATTATTTTTTATTGCTCCAAAGGCCGTGCAAATTGCAATATTCCCTAACTTCAATGATATTTCCTTCTGTTTTCGGGAACCATGCTTCCGGCTTAACACCTGGCCTTAAATTTGCACGCACGATTTTATTATTGTCATAAATAACTTCAATAAATTCTATAAAGTGAACATCTAACATCGGATGTTCAACAGAACCGACTTTGACTAAATAACCGCCGTCCTTTTCTTCTACAACAGGTATATGTTTTTCCGTCGCAGCTTCTTTTGTGTTTGCATTTTGTTTAACCATTTCTTTACCGCAACAAGACGGTGTACAAGTACCGGCGTGGACGACTTCCAAAACATTGTTGCAAACTTCACATTTATATATTTCATTTATTTCCATACTTCCCCCTTTTTTTATTATAATTTCCCCTGTTATTTTAGCGGAAATTTTACAATTAAAAGTTTCATTTATTTCCATAACTTTTTTACAAAAACGCGCCTTAGCGGGTAAGGCGCGTTAAATTTTGTATTCTCGGCAAAACGATATTACCAATTTTCACACAAAAGTTCAAAATAACTTTGTTCGTGGGCACAAGCCGGGCATTTTTGCGGTGCTTCTTTACCTTCGTAAACGAAACCGCAATTTATACATCTCCATTTAACAACTTCATCTTTTTTGAAAACTTTACCTTCTGTAATGTTTTCATATAAGCCTTTATATCTTTTGGAATGTTCCTTTTCTGCGACGGCAATATTTTCCATTACAACGGCAATTTCGTCAAAACCTTCTTCGCGTGCGGTTTTTGCAAAAGAAGGATACATATGTTGCCATTCTTCATCTTCACCTGCGGCAGAGGCTGCCAAATTGGTTAAAGTGTCCCCAATAATACCTGCGGGAAAAGCAGCAGTGATTTCAACAGCACCTCCTTCTAAAAATTTGAATAAACGTTTTGCATGTTCCTTTTCTTGGTTTGCTGTTTCTTCAAAAATTTTGCTGATTTGGACATAACCTTCTTTTTTTGCTTTGCTTGCAAAGAAGGTATAGCGATTTCTCGCCTGAGATTCACCGGCAAAAGCGGTTAAAATATTCTTTTCTGTTTGTGTTCCTTTTAAAGATTTCATTTTAATTTCTCCTGATTTTTTAAAGTCAAATAACCCATCAAGCGGTATATAAGTTTTGCAGCATTAAATTCGCTGATAGGGTTGTTTTTCATCGGTGCTGTTTCCACGATATCAGTGGCAACAATTTTTTTATGTTTTACAACTTCCCTAAATAAATTTAAGGCATCATACCACATAAAACCTCCGGGCTGGGGTGTGCCTGTTCCGGGGATTACAGACGGATCAAACCCATCAACGTCAATGGTCATATAAACGGTGTCAGTCAAATTCTCCAAAACATCTTTGATTAATTTTTTTTGATCCAAATTTTCGTGCATTAAAAATGTTTTTACATTACCGGAATTAACATTGTCTTTTTCTTCTAATCCGATAGAACGGATACCGACTTGTACGACACGCACTTTACGGGAAGCAGGATATAAAGCACAAGCATGCGAACGTTCATCGCCGTAATATTCTTTCCTTAAATCGGCATGAGCATCAAAATGCAAGACTGAAAGTTCTTTGCCATATTTTTCAATATAAGGGTTAATTAACGCTTGGGAAATTGAGTGTTCCCCCCCGATATAAAAAGGGAATTGTTTGTAAGTGTTTATATAATTTTTGACAAAATTTTCAATACGTGCAAAAACTTCTTCTTCAGAGCCTTCGCATTTTATTTCTTCAAAAGTTGCAATACCTTGGCGGAAAGTTTCGGTTTTTGTTTCTTCGTCAAAAAATTCTACTTGGCTAGAGGCTTCCAAAATCGCCGCCGGGCCAAGTTTCGTTCCGCCGAAATAAGACACCGTCCTTTCATACGGAACAGGAATAACGGCGAACTTAGCGGTTTTAATATCGCAAAATTCGCCGTCTAATGCTAAAAAGTTATTACTGCTTGGTTTTAACATAACAACTAAAAACTACCTCACAAAAACAGCGGCGGCAACAACCGTTGTCCACAAACCGTCAACACAAATGGCAGATTGTGTGATATTGGTTGTTTTAACAATTTTACCGCTCATTTTCCAAATTTCTTCTTTCTGATTCCAAGTAGTATCATTATCAAATTCCATACCTAAAGTGGTTGATAACATCATTGCGGCCAAGTCTTCAGCATAATCGCCGGCTTTTTGGTCGGCTTCGCCGAAACTATGGTGTTCTGAAATATAACCGTGTGTGTTTCTATCTTTAGGAATTGCAAGACCGACGGATGCAGAAATTAAACGTCTATTTTCATTACTTGTATTGCGGCTAATAACGCAATGTAAAATTTGTCCGGCTGATAAGTGCTCTAAACCTTTGGAGATGGACACTACTTTACATCTCGGCGGGAAAATACTTGAGACAGGTACCAAATTAAACTTCGCGATTTTTGCATCACGCAAGGCTTCCTCAAAGCTTGCTAATTTTTCTTTATGTCTACCTACACCTTTTGTTAAGAATATCTCTTTCGGGATAAACGGTTCGTACATTTTTCTTTTCCTCTTTTTAATTAAAATAGCCACAAGGGGCAATTATTTTATAAAATAATTATAACAAATATGTTACACAAATGGACAATTATTTTTTTAATACTTTTTTTATGCCCCTTTTCTTTATGGGGTACGGAGGATCATATGTACGACGGTAAAGGGTATTTACATTTTAATTATAAAGCAAGTGAACTTGCCCCTAAAGAAAAGGCCGCACGCGTGTCATTGGAAAATGCTTTAAACAAAATTGCAAATATTCCGGCCGCTGAAAGAACTTTTGAAAATACTTTGCTTGCATATGAAGAAGCACTTGATACTTATGGTGATGCTTTGGGCCAAGCAGGGTTTTTGGCTTATGTTTCTACCGACGAGAAATTAAGAAACGCAGCACTTGAACAAGCACAAATTATAAGTGCATATATGGTAGAAGTTGCAACAAGGCGCGACATTTATAAAGCCTTTAAAGAACTTGAAAGTTTAAAACCTAATCTTCCTAAAATTGAAGCAAAAATGCTTAAAGATACAATGATAGGTTTTAAAAAATCAGGCCTTGCTTTAGACGATGAAAAATTAGAACAGTTTAAAGAAATAGCAAAACAGAAATCAATAAACTCAATAAACTTTTCAAAAAATATTCGCGATTATAAAGATTATTTAGATGTTACCGAAGAAGAAATGGAAGGCCTCCCTGAAGATTTTAAAAATAAACTTGAGAAAGTTAACGGCAAATACCGCGTAACTTTAGATTACCCCGACTACGGCCCCTTTATGTTAAACGCAATTAAAGACGAACCGCGCAAGATTTTGGAATATAAATATTCACGCCGCGGCGGTAAAGAAAATGTAAAAATTTTTGAAGATACTTTAATGCTCCGCTACAAAAGTGCGCGCTTGCTCGGTTACAAAAATCACGCCGAAAACAGGCTTGATGTGCGCATGGCAAAAAATGTAAAAACCGTAAATAATTTCTTAAAAGATTTAGAAAAAAAATTAAAACCGCTTGCAAAAAAAGAACAAAAAGAATTTTTGAAATTAAAAGAACAACACACCGGCGTAAAATCAAAAGTTTTGCAACCTTGGGAAAGCGGTTATTGGATAAATTTACACAAAAAATTAAATTATAATATTGACCCGGAAATTATAAAAGAATATTTTCAAACAGATATTGTAATAAAAAATATGTTTGAAATTTTCGGTAATTTGTTCAGCGTGGAGTTTAAAGAAGTTAAAATCCCCGTTTGGCACGAAAGCGTAAAAAGTTATGCAGTTACCGACGAGGAAACAAAAAAAGTTCTCGGTTATATTTATATGGATTTGTTTCCGCGCGACGGTAAATATAAACACGCCGCGTGTTTTGATTTGGTTGAAGGTAAACTTTTAAAAGACGGTACTTATCAAAAACCGTTTACCGCAATAGTCGCGAATTTAAATCCACCGTCTAAAAATACCCCTTCGCTTTTAAAACACGGCGAAGTGGAAACTTTGTTCCATGAGTTCGGGCATGTTTTGCATAATGTTTTAACGGAAGCAAAATATTCCTCAATTTCCGGCACTGCGGTAAGCCAAGATTTTGTGGAAGTACCGTCTCAAATTTTAGAAAATTGGGCTTGGGAACCGACAGTTTTAAAACGCATTTCAAAACATTACAAAACAGGCAAAAGTTTAGATGATGAAACAATTAATAAAATGCTTGCGGCGAAAAATCATGCCGCCGCAAACTTTTATTTAAGGCAAAACTTTTTGGCACAAATTGATATGAAATACCACACCTTAACAAAGCCTGCCGATACGACGACAATGTGGGAAAAATATGCCGCAAAAATCAAACTTACACCGATGACAAAAGACACATATCCGCAAGCAAGTTTTGACCACCTTATGGGCGGTTATGACGCCGGGTATTACGGTTATTTATGGGCGGAAGTTATTGCACAAGATTTCTTTTCCGAATTTCAAAAACACGGTTTGTTTAATAAAGAGATCGGCAAAAAATTCCGCAAAGAAATTTTGGCAGTGGGCGGCTCTTATGATGAAGAAGAACTTGTTCAAAATTTCTTGGGCCGCAAAATTTCAAATGAACCTTTCTTAAAACACATAGGTTTAGCAACTAATCAAAAATAGTTAGTCAAAATTTTGTGTGATTTTTTTTAAAGTTTCCCCCCTCTTTTTTGAATTTTCAAATTTGAGGGGTTATTTTTTGCCGGTTTTTACCTAAAAATGGCCTTTTTGCGCCGATTTTGGCCTAAATTTTGATTTTTGTTTAAATTTAAATAAGTTCTGTGTTTTTTAAAAACAAATTTAAATTTAAGCCATTTTTATTTGATTTTCAATTTCATCGACGGAGATTTTATAAATTTTACGTAAAATTAACAAAATTTTTGATTTTTTACAAAACTCATTTAAAAAATGCTATACTGTTAAAAACGAAGGAGTGTTTTTTAAATAATGTAAGCCATAAAAGGCTTAATACAACTTAATCTGTTTTTGGCTCCGAAAAGACGGAGAGTTAATAAAAATATTAACGAATATAGAAACCAAAAACAGTCGTGTAGGCACAAAGGAAGAGGACTAATTACCCTCTGACTTTGTGCTCAATGTTTATTATCTCAAGATAATGAACTACGGCTGTTATATTTTTGGTCTTCTATATTCCCAAAACATAATAGCCGTTTTTTATTTGGCTAAAAAGATTTGTGGAAACACAAAAATAAAAAATAAGGAGATGTATTATGAAAAAATGGTTGTTGGCAGTATTAGTAGTTGTTTCTCTCCACTCTTTATCTTATGCTGATGGGTGGGGTTTTGCAATAAAATCCGGTATAGGCCAAAATGATCCTAAAACCGCAAAGAAACTTTGGGATGTATATGGAGGAACACTAACCAAAGCCCCAGGAATTTTTGCAGTAGAAGGCTTTTATGAAATAGAAGTTCCCCCCTCTGAAGGGGATATATTAGAAAAGGTAAACACCTTTGGTATAAGTCTAGGGTATAATGCTTATGGAAAAAATAAACTAGA
>CAMUXX010000010.1 GCA_947164805.1 uncultured Elusimicrobia bacterium
CCGTACGAGACGTTTTTTTCTTCTTAAAACGCGTTATTTCGTTGTTGCTCACTCAGTCGGATACCTCCGCGCTACCGCGCGGCTTCGCACAGTATACCTTCCTCGTTCGCGCCTAGAACTAACGCGTTTTTCTTTGAAAAACTACCTAACTTTTATGTGATAATCGTATTTGGAAAGTTTATAACTTATAACGCAGGCAATAATAAGCATCAAAGCACCTAAAATTAAAAAAGTATTTGCAACGCCGACTGCCCCTGCTAAAGATCCTGCAAAGAAACTGCTGAATGAGTTTGTACCGGCATAACATAAACTGTTAATGCTCATCACGCGCCCTCGTTTTGAATTTGCAATAACCGACTGCAACAGCATATTTTCTGTAGAAGTAAAACTTGACATTCCAAGCCCGGCAAAAAACATTAAAATCAAAGTCAAAGTAACACTGTGAAACACACTCATAAAAATATATGCAAGGCAAATTATCGAGCAACCGCCAAACAAAATGCGGCGCATCCAATTAACACTTGTTTTTGTGGCAAGCAATAAAGATGCAAGCAAAGAGCCAACCCCCACTGCACCCAAAACAAAGCCCAAAGTATCGGCATTTCCGTTTAGTACTTTACTAACATAAACCGGCATAAGCATCGGGTAAGCAAGCATAAGTAAACAAAAAATTGCAAAATAAAGTTGAAGTAGTGAAATTTGATGATGTTTTATAACATAACTGAACCCGGTTTTTAAACTGTGCAACATACTGTCATTTTTAACTTCTTCGGGTTTTTCGTCTGTAATTTGCATTTTGGAAACTAAATAAATATTTGGCAGTATCAACAAAAAGTTTATAAAAAAGCAAATTGTAATATTTGTATAAGCAATCAACATACCGCCGATAGCAGGCCCGATAAAACGCGCCAAATTAAAGCATGCGGAGTTTAAGGAAATTGCATTTGGCAAATCTTTAATATCATCTACAAGCAAAACAAAAGTTGACTGCCTTAAAGGGGCATCTATTGCCGCAATACTGTTTAAAAATAAACCGCATACGACAATAGACCAAATTTTAATATTCCCGGTTATTGTAAAAAGTGTGATTAAAAGTGCCTGCAAAGCAAATAAAACTTGCACCATTAAAAGCAATTTTTGGCGGTTAAATTTATCCACAATTACGCCGGCAAAAGGTGTGATTATAAAAAGCGGTGCGGCGGTAAAACACATAATTGTGCCCATCGCAAATGGTGATTTTGTTATATCGTAAACAAGCCAAGCGATGGCGATATTTTGTATCCAAATTCCGATTTGGGACACCGCAAGCCCCGGGAAAAACAAACGAAAGTTCCTATACTTGAATGCCCGGAACATTAACTTAAATTCTCGCATATATATATTTTAGCATTATAAGAGTACACGCGAAAGATGCCCCTACCCTCCAAATTTAGTAAAATATATATAAGTAGTTCCACACTCTAAAACTTTAATTTAAGGAAATAAATTTATGGATATCGGAATTGTGGGGTTGCCAAATGTCGGCAAATCATCCCTATTTAATGCTCTAACACAAGCAGGCGCACAGGCGTCAAATTACCCTTTTACCACTATTGAACCGAATGTCGGCGTCGTGCCGATACCGGACAAAAGATTGGATGCACTCTTTGACATTTTTAAACCGCCAAAGAAAACCGCTGCCTTTATCCGTTTTGTGGATATTGCAGGTATCGTAAAAGGTGCAAGTAAAGGCGAGGGTCTTGGCAATAAATTTTTGGCAAACATTCGCGAGGTGGATGCAATAATTCACGTCGTACGTTTATTTGAAAATGAAAACATTACACATGTTGCCGGCAGTATTGATCCGCTGCGTGATATAGACATTATTCAAACCGAACTTATGCTTGCCGACCTTGAAAGTGTGGAAAAAATGCTCCCAAAACAAGAAAGTGCCGCAAAGTCAGGCGATAAAGCGGCAAAAGCAAAACTTGAAGTACTCAAAAAACTTCAAAAATGTTTAGCGGACGGCAAACCTGCCAGCAGTTTAAATTTAGAGGAAGAAGAAAAGGTTGATTTGCAACTTTTAACCTTAAAACCCGTTTTGTTTGTAGGTAATAATTCCGAAACACCAAATAAAGAAAATGCCCAGAAAGTTGCCGATTACGCAAAAAGTTGCGGCGCGGGTTTTGTGGAACTTTGCGTTAAACTTGAAGCGGAAATTTCCGAACTACCCGATGATGAAAAACAAATGTTCTTGCAAGATCTCGGTACCGAATATACTGGGCTTGAAAAGATTGTACGCGCAGGTATGAACCTTTTAAATATGTGCACATTTTTTACTGCCGGTCCTGAAGTGGAAGTGCGCTCTTGGCTAATCCCTATCGGTTGCCCGGCACCGAAAGCGGCAGGCAAAATACACTCAGATATTGAACGCGGTTTTATTTGCGCGGAAGTGTATGATGTTAAAGATATTTTGGAATATAAGTCCGAAAAAATTTTAAAGGAAAAGGGCCTTATCCGCCAAGAAGGGCGCGATTATATTGTTAAAGACGGTGATGTTTGTGTCTTCAAATTTAATGTGTAAAAATGCCGCTTTGTGCGGCGGTTGTGCTTTAATCAAAGTGCCTTATGAGGAACAACTTAAACAAAAAGTTGCCGCCGTAAGTGCTTTGCTTGAGCCCTATTTTTCAGGTGAAATTAAAGTTACGCCGACCGCATTAAATAAATTTTACCGAAATAAAATTGAACTGAGTTTTACACATCAACCCATACATAAAGATCCGCAAAATAAAAAAATTAAACGCGATAAAAGCGTGCCGCTTGAGTTTGAAGATGTCCTAGGTTTCCGCCAAATGGGGCGTTGGGACAGGGCGGTAAATTTAACCGATTGCCTTATTTTTAATGAGAATTTACCTTGGTTTGTTTACAAAATTAACTTGTGGGCAAAAGCAAAAAATTTAAGTTTTTACGATCAGCGCAAACATACCGGCATTTTGCGTACTTTAATGATCAGGCAAAGTTTTAATAAAAAAGGCGGTATGATAATGTTTATTTCCACCGCGCCTTTTGACACAAACGGTCTAACGGAAATTTGCAATCAAATTTACCCCGGCTTTAGTGTTTTAACTGCTATTAATGACGGGATGAGCGATGCAAGCGGCATTAAAGATATCCGCGTTTTAAGCGGTGTGCCTACAATGCAAGAAGCAATTTTGCTAGAAGGCGGAAAGGAAATTATTTTTGAAATCTCCCCGCAATCGTTTTTCCAAACAAATACAAAAACCGCAAATTTGATGTACCAAAAAGTACGGAGTAAAGTTGCCGAAATTAAACCCAAAATCTTATATGATTTTTACGGCGGCGCAGGCAGTTTTTCCTTAACAAATGCGGACCTTGTGGAAAAATCTTTTTGCGTTGAGTGCGTACCGGAAGCAGTTGAAAACGGTAAAAAAAATGCCGATTTAAACAGTATAAAAAATGTAGAATTTTACTGTCAAACAACTGAAGATTATTTAACCGAACATAATATTGAATCAAATAATTCCCTCGTTATTTTGGACCCTGCCCGCGCAGGGGTACACCCAAAAGCATGCGAAAAGTTGGCTAGTTGCGGTGTTAAAAATATTTTGTATATATCGTGTAACCCTAAAACTTTAGCGGAAAATTTGGAAGTCTTAACAAAAAATTATACCGTAAAAAGTGCGGAGTGTTTTGACTTTTTCCCAAACACAAAACATATTGAAACTTTTGTGGAGTTAGTTTTAAAATGAACCAAGATTTTTTAAAAACTTTAAACCCTCCCCAACTTGAAGCGGTTAATTACACCGGCGGCCCTTGCCTTATTATTGCAGGTGCCGGAACGGGCAAAACAAAAACTTTAACTTGCAAAATCGCAAAACTAATTCAAGACGGTATGCCACCCTATAAAATTTTGGCGGTAACTTTTACAAATAAAGCCGCAAAAGAAATGCGTGAGCGTTTAAATATGCTTGTTGGTGGCGTTGCAGGGCAAGTGTGGATATACACTTTCCACTCCTTTGCTTTGCGTATTCTAAGGCAAAACGCTGAAGCCGCAAAACTTGTGCGCGATTTTGTTATTTACGACGAAACAGAGCAAAAAAAGGTTATTTCCCTATGCCTTGAAGAAATGGGCGTAAAAGATGCAAAAAAAGAAGTTAATTATTATGTTTCAATAATATCGCGTGCAAAAGATGAAATGCTTTCCGTTGAAGATTTTTTAGCGCAGGCAGTTGCCTCAAACAATGAAAAAAAGATGCAAATTGCAGAAGTTTACCGCCGCTATCAAAAGAAACTTGACGAAAGTTTCGCACTTGATTTCGGAGATTTGCTTTTTAAGACGGTGCTACTTTTAAAAAATAATCAAGCCGTGCGCGAATATTACCAGCAATTTTTCCAATATATTTTAGTGGATGAGTACCAAGACACAAATAAAACACAATATCTTTTAACTTCGGTACTTGCACAAAAACACCGCAATTTATGCGTCGTCGGCGATCCGGACCAATCAATATATTCCTGGCGCGGTGCAAACATAAAAAATATCTTAAATTTTGAACGCGATTTTAAGGATGCAAAAGTCATTACACTTGAGGAAAATTACCGCTCCACACAAATTATTTTGGATGCGTCAAATAAACTTATCAAAAAAAATCATAACAGGAAAGAAAAAAGTTTGCACACTTCAAAACAAGGCGGCGAACCAATAACAGTAAGGGAATTACCGTCAGAAGGCGAAGAAGCGCGCTTTGTTGCAAACCAAATCCAAATGCAAGTGGAAGATGACGGCGCAAATTTAAATGATATAGCGGTTTTCTACCGCACAAATGCACAATCAAGAAATTTTGAAGACACTTTTAGAAGGTATCAAATACCTTACCGCTTAATCGGCGCCGTAAAATTTTATGACAGAAAGGAAATTAAAGATATTTTGGCTTATGCAAAATTGCTTGTCAATCCAAGTGATAGCGTAAGTTTACTGCGTGTTATAAATGTGCCGCGCAGAAGTATAGGCAACACAACTATTGCCGCTTTGCTGGCACATGCACAAAAAAATAATATCACTTTGTGGACTGCTTTAAAACAACAAAATTTTATTGACGGTTTAAAACCTGTGGCGTTACGCGGAATAAAAGAATTTGTTAATTTAATAGACGGCTTAACTTTAGAAAAAGAAATGCTTGCGCCGTCTGAAACATTAACAAAATTACTTGAACTTTCCGGCTATCAAAAAAGCATTGAAGACGAAATGGAAAAAGACCCTGAGGCAGCACAAAGAATCGGCAACTTAAACGAACTTGTAAACGCAGTTAAAGAGTATGAAGAAAGATGTATTAAAGAAAAAGTTGCCCCCACTTTAAGCGGATATTTGCAGGAAATTTCTTTAATCACCGCAGGGGATGATAATGAAAATAATGAAAGCGGTGCAGTAACTTTAATGACGGTACACCTTGCAAAAGGCCTTGAATTCCCGACGGTATTTGTAACAGGTTTGGAGGAGGGATTGTTCCCCCTCTCCTCAAAAGATGAAGACGAACTTGAAGAAGAACGCCGCCTTTGTTATGTTGCCATGACACGCGCAAAAAAGAATTTATTTATGACATATGCTGCAACGCGCCGCATTTTCGGTAAGACATATGAAAATTTTGCATCAAGATTTTTATATGACAGCGAACTTTTGGAACAAGAAGATTACCAACCGCAAGAAAGGCAGGAAATAGGTTTTAGAGGGAAACCGCGTGGGCAATATTTTGGCAAATATGACCGCTTTTCCGGAAATACAAGTTACAATAATTCCTCAAAATACAAAACAACCGGCATGGGTTTTGATGATGATTTTGAAGGTTATAATAATTATGATAATACACCGAGTTACAGTGCGCCAACCATAACCGATCAACAGGTCCAAACAAGCGCCCCTGTAAGAAATGTTAGCAGCGGGGTGCGTATCGGCACAGTTATAAAACACGGTGTTTTCGGGCTTGGAAAAGTTGTTTTAATTACCGGCAGCGGCGAAGCGGCAAAAATTACCGTCATATTTAACAATGGCACAAAACGCGTTTTTATGCTAAAGTACGCCCCGCTTGAAATTGTTAGGTAATATTAAAAACCGTAATTAATTTCGTCCCAATTCCCGAGTTTGCAAAACATTTCGCCTTTGTCTTCTTCATAGTTACACTGTCTGTACCACCCGGAAGGTTCTTTTGAACCAATCATTTCTGCAAACGCATCTCCATCTTCAGAATTTGTGTACATAAATGCTAACCAAGAACATGATAGAGGACTACACCATACTTCATAACAAACATATTTTGAACAATAACCTGTAGTGTTGCCAATTGTTTTCTCCGTTAAATTAGATAAGGCGTCTATATCCAATTCTTCAGGATCTATGGGGGCATACTGCTCTCCCGATAAAGTATGTGTTAACATATATGTTTCAATACTTTTTTCCAAAGCATTGGTAACGGTATAAACTTCGGCGAGCCTTGCTTTCCAAACAGTCTTTCCATACTGCGGCAGGGCAATACCAGCAAGTATGCCAATGATAAGTACAACAACCAATAATTCCAGCAAGGTAAAACCCTTGCGATTTTTTGTTTCCATATAAGAAACCTCCGTTTTTTATTTAGGAGTTTAACCCTTTTTGGAAACCTTATAAAAACAAACGGCTGACTATCTTAAGCCATAGAAGTAACCTAAAATAGTCAGCCGTGATTTATCAAAAATTGATAAACGCTCGGCACGAAACCGACGGGTAATTAAGCCGTCAATTTTGTGCCTCACGTGCTGTTTTATGGTCTTCTATGTGCTATTAAAGCTTGCCTAAAAAGGCACCCAAAAACAGATTAAATTTTATTGAGCCGTTATCTATAAAACAACTCACATAAAAATAAAACTCCTATAAAGTAAGTTTACAAAATTATATCTTAAAAGACAAAATTTATTTAACGCAATTTTCCAAAAGGGTGTGCATCTCGGGGTTAACACGCTTAACTGATATTGTACTGCCTTCCTTAGAAGTAAAACAATGCTCGCTACTAGCAGTTGCGGAAAGTTTATTTTTGGTTAAATTAAAAATTTCATATTCAAAATTAACGCGCACACCTGTATACTTTACCGCTTTAACGCGGACTTCAAATTCATCATCAAACCAAACGGGAAATTGATATTTACAAGTCAAACTCACCACCGGGCTGAAAATATTTGCAGCTTCCAAGGCTGTAAAAGGCAAATTTATTTTATCTAAAAAATGAACGCGGGCTTCTTCCATCCACTTTATATAATTTGAATGATGCACAACGCCCATTTTATCAGTTTCATGGTACTGTGCTTTGCGTTTATAGGTGATAATCATTTTCTTGTGTCCTTATTTAAAGTCATACCGTCAATTAAAAAAGTGAAAGCCATTTTAAAAGTTTTAAGCGCTTGCTTTAGTTCAAGACGGCTTTTAATGGCATCCACATTAAACCCGCGGCAAAAACACCAAATTGCATAAGCCATAGCGCGCACATCCATCGGCTTTAAAAACCCCTTTTTTACGCCGTATTCAATGGCGGGAATCATATGGTCAATCCACCAAAGTTTATTACTTTCGTTGACTATATCATTATTAAACATATAATCGCTGAAATCTTTTTTTATCTCATAAGTTTTTACTAAAACATCAGTTGCCAGACTAACTAAATATTTGTGGTAATTTTCTTTTTCATTATACGGGCGCAACATACATTGGCGCATTTTATGCACAAGATTTTGGGAAACACAAAGCAAGACCTCATCAATATTTTTAAAACGGTTATAAAAAACGCGGTTCGTGATTTTTAGTTTTTTTAAAACCATCTGCACATTGATATTTGCAGCACCGCCCTCATAAACCATTTTTGTAACGGTTGCTATGATTTTTTTTGAAATATCATCCTGTAATTTAACGCCACCGGAATAGGCCATAATTTATCCTTTTAATATTGTGCTGTATTGTTAGCACACTGTATGCTTAAATTATAGGAGTTTTTAAAATAATTGTCAAATTTGCGGGTGAGTACATTTTCGCGCCGCGTAGCAGATTTAAGATGATTTTTTATTTTTATATGACGACGTGTACCAAGAAGTAAAACGAACGGAGTGAGTTTGCGGTACTCTAGGAATATAAAAATAAAAAAGGGCTTAAATATGCAAGCGCGTTTTGCGCGTTTGTGAGCATAATACGGTAAAATGACACGTAAAACGTATTGACTTTTGAGAAGAAAAATTTTATTATTACTTATATAACTAAAAATAGTTATATTTGGGGGTAAATATGGAATTTAACGAAACGATAAAAAAACGCCGTTCTTGTTATGACCTCGGACAATTACCTACGGAAAAACAAAAACTGGTTCCGCAAATTATAAAAGACTGTCTGCTTGTCGCACCAACGCCTTTTAACAGCCAAAGCGCGCGCGTAATTTTGCTTAAAAATAAAAATCACAAAAAACTTTGGGATATTGTTTTAAGTGTTTTAAGCAAAAAAGTTCCGCCGGAAAACTTTACAACTGTTAAAGAAAAAATAGGAACTTTTGCAAAGGCAAGCGGAACAATTTTGTATTTTGAGGATCTTTTAATAACCGAAAATTTACAAAAACAATACCCGGCTTATGCCGTAAATTTTCCGATATGGGCAGCACAGGCAAACGGAATGCTTCAATTTTCAGTTTGGTGTGCTTTTGCAGGGCAAAATATCGGTGCAAGTTTGCAACATTATAACCCGATAATTGACGCGGATGTTCGCGAAACTTTTAAAATTCCTGCCACCTGGCGGCTTATTGCTCAAATGCCTTTCGGTGAAATTTTAAGCGCACCGCAAGACAAAACTTTTGAACCGCTTGAAAAACGTTTTAAAATTTTAAGTTAAAAGGAATTATATCCCCCATCCGTTTCGCGCCAAAGACCGCGCGAGCCACCCTCCGCCCGCCATGCGGGTGAGGGCAATATAGGTTTACTTCCTTATTTCAAATAATTTTCTAAGATTTCCGCGGCCATGGCAACAAGTTCCGCGCAAGGGCGTTTCTTGTAATATTCCCCGGTGCGTTCTTCAGGTTTAAGCGGTAAATTATTTTTATCAAGCCCTAAAAGGTCGCGGCAAATAATACTGCCGTTTTGCTTTTTAAATTCTCCGCAAATTTCTTGTACCGCCAAATAATGTCTTTGTTTGGCTGCATAATCTTTAGCGGTATTATAACCGCGCTTTAAGCCAAGTGCCATGCACATACCGCTGACGGCACCGCAAACTTCGCGTTGGGCGCCAAGACCACCGCCGAAAGATGATGCTATTTTAAGGGCAACATCTGCGCTTAAACCTTCATCTTTAGCAAAAGCCAAAAAAACGGCCTGCGCACAATTATAACCCTGCAGAAAATAATTTTTTGCTATTTCACTTTTTGTCATAAATAAATTTTACAATTTATCTGCTAAATTTGGTATTATTTTATTACTCGGAACACCGAGTTTAGGGGGATTTATGTTTGAAACACTAATGTCAAAAACTTTTATAATATTGACCGCATCCTTGACGGTTGCCTGGCTTGCTTGCATGTTTGCGGCACGCTTGATTAACAGGGCCTTGCAAATGCAAGATTATCCGGCAATAAAAAAATACTCGCTTTTTGCGATAATAATAAACATTATTGTCTTTTTGGTACTGATGTTTGTGAGAACGGCTTTCCCGTTAAATATGCTTTTAATGGCACTTTTTACGGCATCAAGCGGTTTCACTTTAGGTGTTTATTTTATTGCTTATAATGATACCGCGCAAAAAGCACTTTCTTTGACGGTTTTAACTACTTTCTTGACGGGTTTGATTGCCATGTACAGCGGCCTTGATTTTGAATGGTTGGGCAAATTTTTATTTATCGCACTTATAATTTTAGTAATTTATTCTTTAATTAGAATCTTTGTCCGTATCCGCGGGCAAAAATTTATGGCAGGTTTGGGTGTTTTAATTTTCACGGGTTATTTGCTTTTTGATTTTAACCGCCTTGCCAAACTTAAAGCGGTGGCAGATGCAAATAATTGGGACACCGCTTTAAATTTTGCGATTAGTATTTACCTTGATATTATTAACCTGTTTATCAGTTTGATGAATTTAATGTCATCTAATAATTAGGTAGATTTTTACGCGTTAACGTCCTGTATAAGATAGGAAATTTACAATTTCTACTTACAGCCGGCTAATTCTTTTTGGTAAATTTTAAGTTTTCTTCTTCTAGAGTACCGAGAGTCGCTTCGCTCCCGTTCTTCTTGGTACTCGTCGTCAAAGAGAAAATTAAAATTTCCTCAAAAATACTTGCCGGGTATGCGTGTACGGTTTGGCTTTATTTAAATCTGCTGCGCAGCGCGATACTACTCTCAGGCGCTACGGTTCTAAATTCTAAATTTTAGAAAATAAAAATTAGCCAAAAAGACGATGTAAAGAAATAACCCTCGGTATCTCACGAGGGTTAGTTAGTTATAGACTTTCGTCATTATACACATTTCCTTTTAATCCGCCGGCTCAAATTCTTCAAGGGGGCTTAACGCTATGTAGGGGCACCACTGCCACCTCACACAACACCCGCCCGAAACGGCCTCCGCGGATATACTTATAGTATAAGCACTTTTCCAAATTTGTCAAGGCCCAAATTTTATTTTAAATTTTCTAACTCGGTGGTAAGTTCAAGCCATTTGCTTTCAAGATCGGCGATTTCTTTATTTATAAAGGCAAGTTCTATGCTTAAATCAGTATTAAATTGTGTAGTTAAACGCTGCTCAATATTTTGCTTTTGAGTAGTTAATTTATCAAGTTTTTTCTCAACTTCCTTGATTTGCTTTTTTATAGGTGCAGCCTGAGCACGAAGTTCGGCTGCCGTTCTTCGGCGTTCTTTTTTAATGTCCGCTTTATTTTGTGCGGCACTTGCGCCGCCACCGTGTAAGACAAAGTTTTTATAATCTTCCAAATCCCCCTCATAATTTTGAACTGTTCCGTTAGCAACAAGCAGAAGGCGGTCTGTAACTTCTTCAAGTAAATTAAAATCGTGCGTAACCAAAATAACCGCACCGCTGTAATTATTTAAGGCATCGCTTAAAGCACGGCGGGAAGTAATGTCTAAATGGTTTGTGGGTTCATCCAAAATCAAAATATTTGGGCGCGCAATTGTAATTATTGAAAGTAATAACCTGCTCTTTTCCCCCCCTGAAAGGCTGCCGATTTTGGTATCCGCTTTATTTTTTTGCAACCCAAAACAGGCAAGATGCGTGTAAACCTCGGCCTCTTTTGCTTCAGGCATTTTTTCTTTAGCAACTTCGTAAGGGGTTTTATCAAGGTCAAAAACTTCCGTCTGATGTTGGGCGAAATAACCCACTTTTATTTTACGTGCATAAGTTAATTTGCCTGACATTGTGGGCAGTAACCCGGCAAGCAATTTTGCAAGCGTACTTTTACCGTTACCGTTTGCGCCGAGCAAGGCAATTTTATCCTCCGCGCCGATAGTCAGATCAATATTTTGCAAAACAGGTGTATCATTATAACCGCAGGAAACCTGCTCTAAAGTGTATAAGTATGCATCCAAAAGTTCAGGCTCAGGAAATGAAAAACGCACACTTTTTTCTATCGGAATTTTTGGGGCATCTCCCATACGCTCAAGCATTTTTAAACGGCTTTGCGCTTGCTTGGCTTTGGTGGCTTTATAGCGAAATCTATCAACAAAACTTTGTAAGTGTTTGCGTGTTTCTTCATAGCGTTTTGCGTCTTTTATAATTTGCTCGGTTTGATTGTGACGGGTGCGTTCATAAGTATCATAATTGCCGGTATAGGTTTTAAGTTTACACTCGTCAACCAAAATAATTTTTTCGCAAATTTTATTAAGTAAATTCCTATCGTGGCTGATTAAAAAGAGGGTTTTATCGGTTTTTTCCAAAAAACTTTCAAGCCAAATTGATGTTTCCAAATCTAAATGGTTTGTAGGCTCATCAAGAAGTAAAATGTCAGACGGTGCAAACAAGGCCGCCGCCAAACTTGCACGCACGCGCCAACCGCCGGAAAGTTCCTTTAAAGGCTTTTTTAATTCTTCATCCAAAAAACCGAGCCCCCCCAAAATAGCACTTGCACGCGCCGAAGCGCTGTTGGCACCAAGGTTATTTAATTTATCGTAAATTTCGGCAATTTCTTCGCCTGATTTTGCGGTGGTAAGTTTATCATACAAAACTTTTAAACGCTTATCTGCCTGCAAAACATATTCAAGCGGAGTAAGATTTGTATCTTTAATTTCTTGTTCAACTGTGGAAATTTGAGTGCCGGAACTAATTGTAATTTTGCCGCCGTCAGGGTAAATTTGTCCGAGAATTAAGCGAAATAATGTAGTTTTACCACAACCGTTTAAACCGACAAGACCGGTTTTTGTACCGTCGGCAACAAAGCAAGAGGCATCCTCAAAAATAGGGCGAAGGCCTATGTGATAACTTAAATCTGAAATATCTATCATAGGGTGCCCTTTAATTTTAGGTTATTCCTCAGCGGCTTCTTCTTTGCGGGATGCTTTGCGGCGCTCGTGGATATTTAAAATTTTCTTTCTAAGACGCACGGATGTAGGTGTAATTTCCACAAGTTCGTCAGGCGCAATATATTCAATTGCTTGTTCCAAACTCATGATACGCGGCGGTGTTAAAACCAAAGCATCATCAGCCGCTTTACTGCGCATGTTTGACATACGCTTTGCCTTACACGGGTTTACAACTAGGTCATTATCGCGTGAATTTTGACCGATAATCATACCTTCGTAAACCTGCACACCGGGGCCTAAAAACATTTGGCCGCCGTCTTGTAAAGCGTTCAGAGCATAAGAGGTTGTTACACCCGGTTCTTTGGCAATTAAAACACCGTTAGAACGAAGTGGCGGAACATCAACTTTTGGATAATACCCGTAAAAACTGTGGTGCATAATACCAAGGCCGCGCGTTGAAGTTAAAAACTCATTTTTAAAACCGATTAAAGCACGGGACGGAATAACATATTCAAGGCGTAAGCGGTTTTCGCCTTCACTTACCATATTTTCAAGTTTGGCACCGCGTTTACCCACAAGTTCAAAAACAGCACCTTGGACATCAGAAGAAATATCCAATATAAGATATTCCATAGGCTCTAAAATTTTACCGTTTTCTTCTTTATACAAAACTTCCGGGCTTGATACGGCAAGTTCAAAACCTTCACGGCGCATATTTTCAATCAAAATTGTTAAATGCAATTCACCTCGGCCGTAAACTTTAAAACGACCTTCGCCTTCAAGTTGTTCAAGTTTCATACCCACATTTGTTTGGGCCTCTTTTTCAAGGCGTGCTTTTAAATGGCGGCTTGTTAAAAACTTACCTTCGCGCCCCGCAAAAGGGGAATCGTTAACAAAAAAGTCCATTGAAATTGTAGGTTCATCAATAACAAGCGGTGGCAAGGCCTCTTCCG
>CAMUXX010000011.1 GCA_947164805.1 uncultured Elusimicrobia bacterium
CTATTCAAATCTGAAGAAATATACCGAAAAAGACCATTTTTTCTTCTGGGGTATGGGAAAAAAACATGAACACGATTTTTCTAAAATTTGCCCAAACGGAAAAATTGTTAAGATGACAACAAACAATAACTGGATTGATGAAACTCTAATAACCTTAACAATGGGCATTTATTATACAAGAACATTTACAGTATATTGCGCACCAGATTCTCTTACTAATTAAATTTTAACAATAAATCAAACTAATATAAACAGTTTCGTGCTTTCCGCTATACGGAAATTATAAGAAAGATTATAAACTGTCTTTACTCAATTTACAATAATATTTGACACACTTCTTAAATACAAAACCCCCGCATTCGCGAGGGTTTTTATTGTTTAGAGTAGAGTTTTATTTGGTTTTGTTGAAACCTTTATAAATTAATGCCGCTAAAGCAGCACCGATAAATGGGCCAACCACAAATACCCACAATTGGCAAAGGGCTTGACCGCCCAATACCAAGGCAGGGCCGAAACTGCGGGCAGGGTTAACTGAAGTGCCTGTTAAAGGAATACCCATAATATGTACAAAAGTTAAAGTAAAACCGATAACCAGACCGGCGATGGCGGAAGTTTTTTCACCGGAAGTTACACCCAAAATGGTAAGTACGAAAACACAAGTTAAAATGATTTCCACAATTAATGCGCCGCATGCGGTTAAACCAACAGATGATGCTGCGCCGTACCCATTAGCACCTAAACCGGTTACGCTAATGCCACCTAATTTGGTCATATTGATAATAGCAGCTAATGTAAGAGCTGCAAGTAAAGCACCGATACATTGTGCGAAAACATAACCGCAAAAATCTTTGCCTGTCATTTTCCCGCTCATCCATACACCCAGTGAAACAGCCGGGTTAATATGGCAACCGGAAATATTACCAATAGCATATGCCATCGCTACGATAGATAAACCAAACGCAAATGCAATACCCAAAGTGCCAAGTGTTGCACCTGCAATGGCTGCGGAACCGCAACCAAAGAGTGTCAAAACAAACGTGCCTAATAATTCTGCTGTATATTTTTTCATATATTCTCCTAGTATTTATATGCTGTAAAAGCCACACAAGTTGTCGTTACACTTATATTGTACCAATTTTAAAAAGGGTATGGTTTATAGTAAAGAATTATTATCTTTCCTCAAAATACTGTTAATATTTGACATAAAATAGTTAGTATATGATAAAATAAAAATTGGAGGATATTATCTTATGAAAAAAATGATGAAATTACTCGCAATAATTGCACTAATGGCAAGCAATATTCCGGCATTAGCCCAAGAATATAAAACACGCGAAGTGCCAAATGCTCCCGCTTTTTCTGCTATTGAAGTAAGCGGCGGTGATGTAAATGTTTTCTTTTCACAGGGGGAAGGACATTCTTTTGCTATAAGCGGGCCTGCTAAACTTGTAAAAGCCACAAAAATAAAGGTAAAAGAAAATACTCTTTTTATTGAATATAAACAGCCCTTTTTTACCGGGGATGACGATGATGTAACAGTATACATTCAAGCACCGATGTTAAACAGAATTGCCGTTTCAGGTGAGGCTGATTTTAAAAATAAAACCGCTTTTACAGCACAAAATTTAACTATCAAAACACGCCAAAACGGTGAAATTTCTTTGAAAAATGTTAATATCGGCCAAGTTAAAATTGACGCAAAGGGCAGCTCTTCCGTTGATATTGATTATATTGAAGCAAATAAAATTTCTATTTCTTCATTAGACCGCGCGGAAGTGGAATTATCCGGCAAAACAGGCCAACTGGAAATACTTAAAAAAGGAATGTTTGCCGAAATTGATACGGAAAAATTAATTACTACACAAATGTGTAACGGCGGCAGTGTTGCCGGCAAAGTTACAAAAGATGGCGGTGTAGAATTTACTTTTAACGATTAATTTAGCTTTACTAAAAGGCCTGCTTTAAACAGCAGGCCTTTTTTATATGAAGAACAAAAATATTTTTATAACTATTACTTTTTAATCAAAACACCGGCAATTTCTTGACTGAGTTTACCTAGTAGTTGACTGTATCCTAAGGCTAAATCATCATAAGTTTTACCGATATTAACAATACCTGTAAATTTCTGCTGGGTTACGACTTCACCTTTTTTATTTTTAATTATATACCAGGCAATAAGTTCTGCTTTATCTTCCAAAACTGCATTTATTTTAGCAACTTCTACTGAAATTATCCAATCAAAACCTTCGCCTTTTAAATGGTTCATTTTTATTTTTGCGGAAGGAAGCAACTTACTTAAATCTTCAACTATAACCCGTGTTGCCAAAACGGAAGGTGATTCCACCCACCTATTATATTCTGATATGTTAATCTGTACGGAATCTTTAAGTTGTGTCATTATTTGCGGGCGATCCATATATTTAGGAAGTTGGACCTTATTAACTACCACAAAATCTGTATAATTTGCCGAAAGTATACCTTCAGACACAGCAGATTGCGTGTAAAATTTGGACTGTTGACTGGTACCCCAAAAACAACCTCCAAGTAACAAACAAGGTATGATAATTTTTATTAATTTCATAATTACTCTCCTTTTTTCCCTTTAATTAAAGATTCCGGATGTCTTTCCAAATAATCAGTAAGATTTTCTATTGATTTAGCCGCATCTGAAATATCATGCAAAGATTCATTTAAGTTAGCCATGGTTTCTTCGCTGCCACGCGCGACTTTTGATAAAGTTTGGTCTAAATTTTCGGCACTTTTTGTTAACGCAGGCAACAATACAGGTAATTCTTTGCCTAGGGCTTCTGCTACCGCGTTAAATTTTTCAAGTGTTTCTTGAATTTTAATTCTATTTAACCCACGGACAAGTTCTTCTTTCTGAGATAAAACCGTCGGAATTTGTGGAATATTATCTTTTTTGGGGCTCTCAAACATTATAGCTTCCGTGCCGGGCAACATAACCAAATCAATTCTAAGTTGCCCTGTTAAATAACTTTGGGATGCCAATCGCGCCCGAAGCCCCTCTTTGATCATAATAGTCAAAAAATCAAAATCTTCTTTTTCTTTTTTCCATATTTTTTCCCAAAGGGATCCCTCACTGATAATATCTGTTTCTTTAAAGCGGACATAAACCGCCACATGAAAGTTCAAATCATCTTTATTAGTCACCAATACTATACGCGTGACTTTACCGACCTCCACTCCTTGAAATATAACCGGTGCCCCTTCTGATAAGCCCGGTAATGATTCATCAAAATACATTACTGCCAAATCTTTTGTATCTGGTTGTATTTTATCAAAAACATATTTTCCGATTAGCCCCAAAAACAATGCAAAACCTATAACTAAGAATAATCCCACGGCTTTTTTATTTGGTTCTTTTTTCATATTTAACTCCTCTTGTTAAAAATTCAAAAACTTGCTCATTCGGCGGATTTTTTAAAAGTTCATTTGGATTTCCTTTTGCTGAAATTGTTTTTATGGTTTTATCAAGGAAAATACCATTTTTCCCGATAGCAAATATAGAAGGCAACTCATGCGTTACAACAATAATAGTTGTGCCAAATGTTTTATTAACTTCCAATATTAAATCATCTAAATTTCTGGAACTGACAGGGTCTAAACCTGCAGACGGTTCATCAAAATAAACAATTTCCGGATCTAATGCCAAAGCGCGTGCAAGGCCGGCCCTTTTACGCATACCGCCACTGATTTCCGATGGATAATAATCTTCATACCCGGCTAAACCTACTAAAGCCAATTTAAAAGATACAATTTGTCTAATTTTATTCGGTAAATAAGAAGTATATTGTTGTAAAGGAAGGGCAACATTTTCCGCCAAAGTCATAGAACTGAATAGGGCACCGCTTTGGTATAAAATACCACTATGTTTCATTATTTCCAATTTTTCTTTTGTACCGGAATTTATAAAATCTATATTTTGTATCCAAATCTTACCCGCTTTTGCAGGAATAAGACCCGTTAATGTTCGAAGTAAAGTACTTTTTCCGCAACCGGACCCACCCATAATTATGAAAATATCACCCTTAGGAATATTAAACGATAAATCGCGCATAATTACTTTATCTTCATAACCTATGCTTAAATTTTCTACACGAATAATAGAATTTTGCTGCATTATATCCCCAACATTTGAAAAATTACTGTAAGTAATCCCGTCATAACAATCATCCACACGATTGCATATACAACCGCATTTGTAGTGGATGTCCCTACACTATCAGCATTTCGCCCGCAATTTACACCAAAATAACATCCGCATAAAGCAATTATCAGCCCAAAAACAATACCGTGGAAAACACCTACTAGAAAATTAGTTAAAGCAAAAGAGTTTATTGTATATTTAATGTACTCTGCTAAAGGTATATCCCAAAACACCACACAAACAAAACAACCGCCCAAAATGCCCATAATATCTGAAATTAAAATTAAAATTGGCATAGAAAGTAATAGAGCATTCATACGCGGTAAAACTAAAAACTCTGTCCCGGAAATACCCATAGTTTGTAAAGCATCTAATTCCTCATTAACCTGCATAGTACCGATAGTTGCGGCATATGATGCCCCCGTTCTGCCTGCCATAATAACCCCTGTCATAATTGCGCCCATAATGCGTGTCATACCAATGGTGACCAAACTCGCAACATAAATTTGTGCACCAAAAGTTTTAAGTTGTATCGCCCCCACAAAAGCTAAAATTAACCCGACCATAAAACTAATGAGAGATACTATTGATATAGATTTTGGACCGCAATCTGCTAAAACCATCCAAAAATCTTTGCGGCGGTAAACTGCCTTTTTTACAAATTGCCTACCCAAAGCAGAAAGACTGTCGCAAATGAAAAGAGTTCCTTTTTTAGCACTACGATAAATACTTATACCCCAATTACCGACATTTTCTAAAAAGGATAATTTTGTTTGAAAGTTATTATTTTCTTTATACGGTGTTTGAAATGCCAAGCGTAACAGTTTTTCCATACCTTTAGGCAATTGTGAATAAGTAATATTGTTTTTTGAAATATGTTTTAAGGAATTAAAAAGTAAAATAACAAAATCTGTATTCCAAGATTTAATATCTTTCCCAAGTATTTGTATTTTTTGATCACATAACTTTGTGTAAGAGGTATCAATGTGTTCCGTAGCGTCTAATACACCACTCAAAATACAGATTATTGAATTATTATCTCTTCTAAATTCAACCATATTATAATGTTATAAATTTTTGATTAAAAGGTAAAGAAAAAAATAGTGCATAGCTTTATATATACAAACAAACTATTAATTAATTGCATATATAAACCAACGATATATCGCAGAAGTTAATCAATTTTTGCATAATAATTACTTTATAAAACTAGCTTTATCAAGAGCCATTATAAGCATCTGTTAGGGGATTAAACTTATAGGGCCCATTTTATATACTTTTGGACAAGGTTTGTTCAAAAGCTCTGCAAAAGTTTTGATATAATAATTATATGTCGCTTGTCATAAAAGAAATAAATACAAAAAATATAATGACTAAATCAAACCTGCCTGTGGCAGATTTCTCCGTAAATACTTATGTAGGTTGCACGCATGCTTGTATGTATTGCTATGCCTCTTTTATGAAACGCTTTACGAACCATTTAGAACCATGGGGCAAGTTCCTTGATATCAAAAATTGGCCCGATATCAAGAACCCGAGCAAATATGCCGGGAAAGAGGCCTTTTTAGGTTCTGTAACAGATTGCTATCAGCCCTGTGAAGCCAAATACAAACGCACGCGTACTTTGCTTGAACAGTTGCAAGGCAGCGGAATAAAAATAAGTATTGCCACCAAATCAGACCTCATTTTGAGAGATTTAGATTTAATTAAAACTTTTCCGGGGGCGCGGGTGTCGTTTTCAATAAATACTTTAGATGAAAATTTCCGTAAAGATATGGACCGCGCTGCCACTATTGAACACCGCTTAAATGCCATGAAGATTTTTTATGATGCGGGTGTGCAGACAACTTGTTTTATTTCCCCTATTTTCCCCGGTATCACTAATGTTAAAGAAATCATACTTTCCGCCAAAGACCGCTGCAATTTAGTGTGGCTTGAAAACTTAAATTTGCGCGGTGATTATAAAGGCAAAGTGCTTTATTATATACACAAAAAATATCCAAAATTATATAGTTTATATGCCGCTGTTTATTTGCGAAATGATAGGACCTATTGGCACGAACTTGATAAAGAAATTAAGGCATTTGCCGAGCAAGAAAATATGATTTATTTAAGAGATGACGACACTAAACGTGCCCCTTTCGGCAAACCTCCCGTAATAGTAAATTACTTTTTCCATGAAGAAGTAAAAAAATCCGCTAAATAATTTTTATAAAGGATACTCGGACTTTACTTTTAAATCATAATCGACAATTGTTGTGTATGGTTCAAGATCTTTCCAAGAAGTAATGATATCGCATACAGGCACACCGTCTTTATCAATCCTGTGCAAAAAGAGGTTTTCCTGTCCTGTTTTGTAAACTCGGCAAATTAAATTATCTCCAAGAAAAGTTTCCTTATTGAAACGCACTTGTATGGTTTTTAAGAGGTGCGTTTTTCTAAAATCTTCCGGCAAAGACATAGCGGCAATATGTAAATAACTTTTATTGTTTGTATGATTATTAAAATCAATATCGGAAATATTTATATTATGTGAAAAGTTAGATATTTCCCCCACGGTATCCGGTAATGAAATTTTAGAATGGGCACCCAATGCTAAATCTTTACATACGGCGAATTTAGCGGCCATTTCATCAGCCCTTGCAACACGCCTGTTCTTAATATCCATAATTAACCAAAGTGAATCCCCTTGAGCAAAAACTTTATTATTGTAATATAGACGGAAATCTGCATATATTTTTAACTTTGATATTTCCGAAAACCATAATTCAACCTTTATTTCTTCTGCCCAAAAAGGTAGTGTGTCAATTATCTGCATATTCAGTTCGCTTATAACCCAATATTGGCCTTTTGTTTGCAAATCAAAGGCAGCCATTTTACGCGTAGCACTATAACGTGCGAAAGTATCTTGTATATAACTAATGGCTGATATCGGGCGCAAACGGTATCGTTGCATATCCATATCGTCTAGGACAACAGTATAATTTTTTACATATTTTGGCATAATTTACCCCCCTTGAAAAAATTACCTAAACTTATAAATATTATATCATTTTTGTTGACACAGAAACAAAAAATAATATATACTCTATATAAGAGGCAATAGAAATATGACTAATGTTAAAGAGTTTGATTCCTTAATAAAATCCTTGCTTTATATTATTGAAGATATAGATACACAAATGCAAAATTCACAAGGTACATTAAAAAATTTTACCATTAATGAAATGCACTGCATCGATTATATAAAAAACGCCAAAAACCCAAATGTTACAAAATTATCTAAAGCTTTGAATATTACACGTGGTGGTATAAGCCGCCTAATAAAAAAACTTATTAACAAAGGTGCAGTGCAAATATATACAAATGAAACTAACAGAAAGGAAATTTATTATAAATTAACTTCTATCGGAAAAAAAGTTTTTGATATACATAAAAAAATGCATTATGCTTATCATAAAAAAGATGTACAGTTTTTTAAACAATTCAGCAAAAAAGATATAGAAACAGGTCTAAATTTTATCAAAAAATATATAGAACACGCTAAACAACAAATTAAAAATTTTTAGGAGTATTATGGAATTTATAAAAGAAATTGCACTTGTAATATTTTCAATATTTAATGAAATGTCCGTTTATCTGTTACTCGGATTTTTATTTGCTGGCATTTTGCATGTACTTGTGCCGCAACAATTATTTTCAAAATACCTTTCAAAAAACAGTTGGTCTTCCGTTTTGTATGCAACGCTTTTCGGTATACCTTTGCCTTTGTGTTCATGCGGCGTGATACCGACAGGGATGGCACTATATAGGGAAGGCGCCTCAAAGGGTTCTGTTGTGGCATTTTTGATAGCAACACCGCAAACGGGGGTAGATTCAATTATCGCCACTTATTCTTTGCTCGGTTTGCCTTTTGCCGTTATTCGCCCGATAGTCGCTTTATGTACCGCTATGTTTGCAGGCCTTACAACAAATATTTTTACTCATGAAGAAAATTCTGTCACTATAAAACAGGAAAACAACAAAAAACAAGGAACCCTTACTTTTGCACAAAAAATAAAAATGGTTTTCCGCTACGGTTATGTGGAAATGATGGAAGATATCGGCAAAATGCTAATGTTCGGGCTGATTGTAGCCGGGTTAATTTCTTATTTTGTGCCTGATAATTTTTTTATGATTTTCGGTAATAATACCATTTTAACAATGTTACTTGTGCTAATAGTTGCAATACCGATGTATGTTTGCGCTACCGGTTCTATACCGATAGCAATAGCCCTGATGATGAAAGGCATGAGCCCGGGTACAGCCCTTGTTTTGCTTATGGCGGGGCCAGCGGCAAATATCGCTTCAATGTTGGTTATCGGTAAAGTTTTGGGCAAAAAAACATTTGCACTTTATTTGACAACACTTGTTATAGGCGCAATAACTTCCGGTTTAATTATAGATAATTTTTTGCCGGCGGCTTGGTTTGATGTTTCAAATTTCGCTATGGTAGGGCATCACAGCGGACATTTTTATAATTTTAAAATAATTTGTTCAATTATTTTGCTTGCCCTTTTTGTAAATTCAATAATACAGAAGAAAAATAAGGAGAATCTTATGCAAAGTACTTCAAATAAAACTATTGCTTTTAAAATTGACGGCATGAATTGCAATCATTGCAAAAACAATGTGACAAAAGCCATAAGTGCTTTAAAATCAGTCAAAACAGTTAATGTAAATTTAAGCGAAGGCATTGCTTATGTTGAAGGCGATGCAAGCGACGCGGAAATAAAAACCGCGGTTGAGGCTATCGGCTTTGAATTTAAAGGCAGAATTTAAAATAAAATAAAAAAACAAAACCGCCCTATACATCTAGTAAAGGGCGGTTTATTTTTATAGATTTATGATGTTAGCAAATTTCGCCGTCACCAAAGCCATATTGTTGCAAAGAATCTTTTTTTGCTTGCACGCAAATATATTCCAATTCTGTTTTGGCTTCCATAGTGCGGACGGCACAAGGGGCTACGCATACGCAAGAACCTTCCTTAACATCAAGGGTTTCACCGTCCAAAGTCATGGTACCGTTGCCTTTTAAGAAGATATAAACTTCTTCGTTTTGTTTATGCTTATGATTGAAGGGAAGTTTTACTCCTGCAGGCATACAATTAGCTGAAATTTCGCAGCTTGTTAACCCCAAGGCATCATGCAAAAATGCTTTACCGTTTTCACATTTTGTGCATAAGTCTGCTAATTTACCGATTTCTGTTTTTTTATAATTTGACATAATTTCTCCTTACAATAAATATATAGATATTGTATCAATTTTAAAACTTAATGTTTGGCTTTACCTGCATTCGATTCTACTACATTTAGGGCATAGTCACCCATTTTTTCAAAACTAGTTAAAATATCGGTATATAAAGTAAGTGCTGCCGGGGAAATTTGATTTTTTGTAAAATCATTTGAAGTTTTTTCTTCACGAAATTTATGTCGCATTTGGTTTAATATATCTTCTTGAGCAATTGCATTTGTTAAAATTTTTATCTTGTCCGTTTTATTATCAGGTAAAATAGTTGAGCGCATTTGTTTTATAATTTTCTTTACTTGTTTGCCTATGCTTTCCAATTTGGAATATTCTTCGTTATTAAAGGCTTTTATTTCTTGTGCTTTAGTAAGCAATTGTCCTATTTTTTCCCCGTGGTCTGCTATCTTTTCCAAATAATTTATTTGGTCAAGCAAAAGCATAACTTCGTTAATCATATCACGCGAAAGTTGTTCGTGGGTTAAATTCTTTAAAAATTCGGTAATTTTATATTCTAAGATATCACTTGCCTTTTCTTCGGCATATACATCTTGGATGGTGCGTTCAAATAACTCCGTTGATTCCGCTTTTATAGCATGTAATAATTTAGTGGAAATTACATACACCATACCTGCCATGAGGTCTATTTCCCTGCGGGCAGCATCAATAAACAACTCAGGTGTAGTTGTAATACCTACCTTAAGATAGCGAAGTTCCGTTTGCCCTTGTTCATTACGTTTTACAGGTAAAAGGAATAAAATTAATTTTTCAAATTGTTTGATAAAAATAAGCATTACCCCGGTATTTATAATATTAAAAGTGGTATGAAAAGCCGCCAAATGATAAGGAATACTTGTAAGCAAAACTTCAGGACTGTTGCCCTGTGTGGAACCTGAAACGAATAAATCTATAAAATGCAAAAACGGATGGAAAAATAAGACAGCCCATATAACACCTATTAAATTAAAAAGCATATGGCCCAAAGCTGCCCGTTTTGCGGAACGCGGTGCGCCGATGGCTGCAATATTTGCTGTAATTGTAGTACCGATATTTTCCCCAAGCACCAATGCACAAGCGGTAGGGTAATCAATAAGTCCTTTTGCCGCACAAGTAAGTGTAACAGCCATAACCGCGCTTGAAGATTGCAATAAAACAGTTAATACCGCGCCTACACCGATTACACCCAATAAAGAAAGTAAAGTATCCGGGCGAAATTTGACAATCCACTCCACCGCCGCTTGGGAATTTTGAATATCAGGCAAGGATTCTTGAATAAGTGACAAACCCAAAAAAAGTAACCCGAAACCTACCATTGCCTCACCGACACGGCGAACTATCGGCCACTTTTTAATAAATTGGGAAAAGAAACCAATACCAATCATCGGCATAGCAAACAATGATATGTTTACCTTAAACCCAAGTAAACTGATTAGCCAAGCAGTTGTAGTTGTACCGATATTTGCTCCGAAAATTACACCGAGTGATTGCGACAAACTAAGCAAACCCGCACTTGCAAAACCTACAACCATTACTGTTGTGGCGGAAGAAGATTGAATAATGGAAGTGGCAACAATACCCGATAATGTAGCCGTAAAACGATTAGTGGTGGCATGGGATATAATTGTTCTTAACTTATCACCGGCGGTTTTTTGTAACCCGTCACTCATCATTTTGATGCCTAACAGGAAAACCCCCAAACCACCCAATAAATCAAGTGCAAAAAGAAAACCTTTCATTATAACAATTATAGCAAAATACGCTTTTTTCGTCTATATTAAAACCGCCCGAGGCTGTACGCCAGGGGCGGTTTTTGATATATTGAAAGTATTATTTTAAAGTCTTAACCCAGTGTTTTAATTCTTCAACGGACGGATTATTATTTAAAGTTCTGCCTTTAATAATCTTTGCGGAAGAAGAAACACTTGATTTTAAATCATTGTCAGTATTACCGATAGGGCTTGAACCGGAAGTCGCAAACAAGATGATGGTTTTGTTTGAAAAATCCTGACTTTCTAAAAAGGTTCTTACTACACGGGGTGCTGTTCCCCACCAAATCGGAAAACCAAGATAGACAGTATCATAATCTTTTGCGGAAAATTTACTCTTCACTATGCCAGGGCGTGAAGATTGGTCTTTCATTTCCAAAGAACTTCTTGAATTTGGATTAGTCCAATCTAAATCTTCGCTTCTATAAGAGATTAAAGGTTTAATTTCATAAATATCAGCATTTATGGCTTTGGCCAAATTTTGCGCTACTTGTTTGGTTGTTCCCGTGGCAGAAAAATAGACAACTACAACCCCTTGCTTTTGCATCGGTGCAGGAGTTTGGGCCTCTTTTGCATTAGGTTTGGCATTGCATGCCGTAACAAATAAAATTGCTGTTAAAAACACCAAAATCTTTCTCATAATTTCTCCTTTTATTTTAAATTGGTTTTAAAGAAATCCTCTATTTTATTAAACGGGATTTTTTCCATATTGTCATATAAATCAACATGGCTTGCACCCGGGATAATAAGCAATTCTTTATTTGCGCCTTTTAATTTTTTAAAGGCATCTTCCCCAAAGTAACGGCTATGGGCCTTTTCACCGTGAATAACCAAAACGGCATTTCTGATTTCGCCGGAGCGTTGCAAAGCCGGTTGATTTATAAGACCTAAAGAAGAAGTGATGTTCCATTTCCCGTTAGAATTAATTGAGCGTGCGTGAAAGCCGCGCGGTGTTTTATAATAATTAAAGTAATCTTGTACAAATTGCGGTTCTTGGCCTGTTAATTTTTCAGGTAAACCATCAGCACCGGCATAAGTGCCGTTTTTGTAATCTTTTGTACGCTGATTATTTAATTGTTTAAGCATTTCATAGCGGGCGTTTTCATCAACTGAATCATTATAGCCTTTAGCGGCCACACGCGTCATATCATACATTGTAGAAACAACCGTTGCTTTAATGCGTGTATCCATAGCAGCGGCGTTTAAAGCCCATCCGCCAAAACCGCAAATACCGATAATGCCGATTTTGTTTTCATCCACATAAGGGCGCGTTATCAAGTAATCAACGGCAGCGCTAAAATCTTCTGTGTTAATATCGGGGGAAGCAACATTTCTTGGTTTGCCGGAAGATTCCCCTGTATAAGAAGGATCAAAAGCCAAAGCAATAAAACCGCGCTCTGCCATAGTTTGAGCATATAGACCGGAAGATTGTTCCTTAACTGCCCCAAAAGGCCCGCTGACGGCAATTGCCGCAAATTTTTTGCTTTTTTCCATATCTTTTGGCATATATAAATCACCGGCTAATTTGATACCATAGCGGTTTTTAAAATGCACTTTTTTAACAGTTACTTTATCACTTTTTGTAAACACTTTGTCCCAACTTTTAGCATTTACCATAGTTAAACCTCCAAGTAAAATAATTCCAAGTAATAATAATGTTGTTTTCATTTAAAACTCCTCTAACATTTTTTACCGATCTCATAGGCATCTTGGTAAACGGGTAAATTTTTTATTTCACCAACTTTCCAAGCACCTACGCCGTAAATAATACCTTTTTCTTTCGTACCTTCTAAGCAATCACGAGTAAAACCGCGCAAACCTTCTATTGTAGGTTTTAAATTTGCTTTTTCCGTATCGGCAGCAGTTACGATAAAATAAACTTCTTTGTTTGTCATTTCGGTATATCTCGGCACACAACGGTCAATAAATGTTTTAAGTTGCCCGTCCATAGTATAAAAATATACAGGTGTGGCAAGTACAACAACATCAGCATTAACCATTTTTTCAAGAAGGTCTTTCATAT
>CAMUXX010000012.1 GCA_947164805.1 uncultured Elusimicrobia bacterium
TCTAAAATTTCATCTATCACTTTTTTATTCCTTTGTTCTGTTCGTCTAATTTTTTACCGTAATTCAAAGCTGTCTTTACCAGTATATATAAACCTATAGCAAAACTGCCTACAACTCCAAGTAAAATACAAAGCGGAGATGTATCAAATTTCCTATCTAAAAGATATCCGGCATAAGTTCCAATCAGCATAATCAAGCAAAATTCCATACCGAGACCTAAGGCTAAAAGGTGGTCTTCCTTTCTCATAAATACATTGTAACACTTTTAGAGGAAAAATGTAATAAGGAATATTGAATTTACAATTTTTATTTTATGCCGTTTAAATATCTTTGTCATGCTTTGCAATCAACAAAACTATATAAAAGGCAAGAAGCATTATCATAAAAAAACTAAAAAATATTAAAAAAGTTTGCATGAAACCTCCTAAAATCCCAATAAAAAACGGCTGCTTACACTATGGATTGAAGGTCACAGCAAAACAGCCGAATCTTGCCGTTCAAAAGAACGGCAAAATTAAAACGACTGCTTTTTAGGCCTTCAATCCTTTTGCTTTTGCAAAAGACAATCCAATTAAGGATTACCTAAAAAACAAAATTATATTAGGGTTTTTAACCCTTCATTAAAATAATTATCCCGAATTACAATAACTAAAATTAAGTTAATCAAAAATTGTATTAAGCTGCCTGGAAACGCGGTAAAATGTAGCGCATTTCGGCATATCTTTTAAGCGTTTTGCGCCGATATATGTCATGCAACTTCTTATACCGCCCAAGATGCTCAAAATTGTCGGTTCCAAAGGCCCGCGAAGAGGCAAATTAACTTCCTTGCCCTCACTTGCACGGTACTTTTTCATACCGCCGTAATGTTCTTCTTGGGCATATTGGGAACTCATACCGTAAAACTTTTTGTAAGTTTTTTCTTCAAGTTTAACTTGGTAAGCATTTTGACCAACCGGTTCAAGTTCATTTGTTTGGAAGGTTTTTGTGCAAATTTCGCCACCGCTTTCATCATGCCCGGCAAGCATACCGCCAAGCATTATAAAATCTGCCCCGGCACAAAAACTTTTGCACAAATCACCGGCAACAGTACAACCGCCGTCAGCACAAACCATTCCGCCTACGCCATGGGTTGCATCTGCACATTCAACAACCGTTGAAAATTGCGGCCTGCCCACGCCCGTTAATTTGCGTGTTGTGCAAACAGAACCAGGGCCAATACCTACTTTTACGATATCGGCACCGTTTAAAATTAAATCCTCACACATATCACCGGTTACGACATTGCCTGCCATAATCAAACTATCCGGATAGGCCTCACGAACTTGCTTAACATAGTTTATCAAATAAGGTGAATAACCGTTTGCAACATCAATGCAAATATTATTTACAAGTTTGGTTTTCATCATAACTTGCAACTTTTCAAAATCTTTATCATTAACGCCGGTGGAAATAAATATCAAATCATTATTACCGTGTTCTTTTTTATTTTGTCTTAAAAATTTTGTGAGTTCTTCAACGGAATAATGTTTATGCAAAGCAGTAAACAAATTATTTGCCTGCATAACTTTTGCAATTTCAAAAGTGCCTGTCGTTGCCATATTGGCAGCAACAATACCTGTTGCTTTAATAGTTTTGGGGCACCATTTAAAGGTATATTCCCTTATAATATTAACTTCGGAGCGGGAAGTTAAGGCCGAACGTTTGGGCCTGAGTAAGACATCACAATAGTCTAATTGTAAATCATCATAAATACGCATAAATCCTCCTAGGGCATAATATAGATTTTATAAAATAATGACCATATGTGCAAAGTAATTTTAAATTTTGTATCATTATAATATATGGACAAAAGTATAGACTCAGCAAACGAATATTTCAGGGAAATAGGCACCATAGTTAAACAAATAGACAGGGAAAAGGAGGCCACCCTTTGGAAACAATATAAGAAAGGGGATCTTTCTGCCCGTGATGAATTATTTAAATTACACCTGCGCCTTGTTATACCTGCAGCCCGCCGTTTTTTACGCCCCGGCTGCGATTTAATGGATCTGGTGGAAGAAGGCAACCTAGGCTTACTGCAAGCAATAGAAAAATTTGATTATAAATTAGGTTACCGCTTTTCTACTTACGCAATACATTGGATAGAGCAATTTATCCGCCGTTCTGTTGAAGAACAGGCAACAAATATTAAAATTCCGCAACATGCCTGGGAAAATTTAAGAACATGGAGCAAGGCTTTAGAAAAATTGAAATCGAAACTTAACCGCGAGCCTACATTAAATGAAATTGCCCATGAACTTAATATAACTGCAAAGCAGGTGGTATCCATTTTAAACACTTTAAATGCTGCTTACGGGATAGACTCTTTATCTAATTTAGTACAGAGTGATGAAGACAGTTTAACCTTAGAAGAAACTTTAAGCGACGAAAGCAAAACTAATCCGGACCATCTGATACTTATACAATCTTCGCAGGAAGAAATCAAAAAAATCTTGGAAGATTTACCGGAAAGGGATAGGGAAATTTTGATATTACGTTACGGCCTTACTGCTGAAATACCGGACACTTTATCAGATATAGCAAAAAAGTTAAATATTTCCAGGGAACGTGTCAGGCAAATTGAAGAACGCGCTGTTCGTAAAGTGCGCCAAAGAGCAATAGAACTTGGTTTAATTGATGAAGAAAAAAAACAAAACAAAGCCATCAATTTTCATACCGGCACACAAATTAAACAGACAACAGACATTTTAGGTAATGAAATTGCAAACAGTCCGCTTGCCAAATTAATTAAGAAGGCAAAAAAGATTTCAAAAAATACCAAAACAAAAAAGAAAAATAAGAAAGATAAGAGGTAAATATGTCTAAACAAGAAGAAGTTTTAAATATTATACGCGCAATACCGGATTATCCGAAACAAGGTATAATTTTCCGCGATATTACACCGCTACTCGGGCATGCTGAACTTTTTAAATACGTTATTGATGAACTTGCGGCACTTTGCAAAAATCAAGGTATAACAAAAATTGTGGGTATTGAATCCCGCGGGTTTATCTTCGGCGCACCTTTGGCTTATGCTTTGGGTATCGGTTTTGTACCAATACGCAAAAAAGGTAAACTGCCTTACAAAAAAATTGCAGCAAGTTTTACATTAGAATACGGTACCGATATCGTTGAAATGCATGAAGATGCCTTAACCAAAGACGATAAAGTAATTTTAATTGACGACCTTCTTGCCACCGGCGGAACAACACGCGCGGGGCTTGAACTTATAAACAAACTCGGTGCAAAAACTGCCTTTTGTTTATATGTAATTGAACTTACTGCTTTAAACGGCGGCAAGACCTTAAATGTTCCGTATAAGAGTTTAATTAAGTATTAAGTTTAAATCTTAATGTGAAATACCCGCGTTTTAAGCGCGGGTATTTTTATATGAAAAGATTAAAATTATTTTACCTTAGTTTTACGAAATTTAAAATAGAATATAATACTTCCGATTATCGCACCGAGTGTATCCATTAACATATCTTTTTGGGCATCCCAAATATCACCTTGGGACCCTAAAAAAGCAAGGCCGACATCACCGCCGTCAATAACAGCATATATCCACTCTATTAACTCCCAAAAATTTGCCAAAGCCATTATAAATATTATTCCGAAAAATGCCGCAAATTTAAGTGATGTAATAAGTTTTTTTCTATATACAAATTCACAAACTAGAAATGAACTTATACCTATTATAAAGTGGGCAACCCTATCAAAATGATTTCTGCCATCGCCTAATATGTCTATAAATGGAACCTTTTCAAAAGTATAGCATGCACCTATTGTATGCAAAAATATCCATAAGAACACAATAAAATATGCTAAATCGGAAAAACGAAATTTTTTATAGGTCAAACTTAATAACAAAACCGCAAAAACAACACTGGAAATTTCTACATACCAAACATTAACATCATAAGCATAAAAATAGGACCACAAAACTTCAATAGACCAAATACATAATAATACCAAAGGAAAATTAAAGTATTTTTTCATAGCACACTTTTTTTGTTATAGTCAAAATAAGTAATGGAATAATTTTATTTTAGCAATTTTTAAAACATTTGAGTAAAAAAACAAAAAATTTGCGTTAAACCAATAAAAAAGATATAATATAAATATAAATTGGAGTCATGGTGTAGCCTGGTTAACACGCTGCCCTGTCAAGGCAGAGACCGCGGGTTCAAATCCCGTTGACTCCGCCATTTGAAAACCCCTACACAAAGTGTGGGGGTTTTTAAGTGGCGGTATAGCAATGCCAACTGCTTGGCATTGCGCCGGGATTTGAAGGGCGGAGCGTTTTTTTTGTTTGAGCGCGAGCCGCACCGGCAAAGCGCGAAAGGCAAAAACCGCGAGCCCGGGCCCAAAAGCGTTTTGCGTCAGCAAAACGACTGTAGGGAAATCCCGTTGACTCCGAAAAAATTTACCCTCCTTTACGGAGGGTTAATTTTTTGGGGGCAAAGAAAGCAAACTGCTTTGCTTTCGTCGGGATTTGAAGGGCGGAAATTTTATTTATAACCCATCCCCCTAACCCCTCCACCTTTGCAAGCAAAGGGGCGGGGAATTAGCGGAAATATTTTTATTTAATAAAGCCAAACCATGCGCACACATCCGGCAAGTATTTTTGAGGAAATTTTAATTTTCTCTGCGACGACAAGTACCAAGAAGAACGGGGAGCGAAGCGACATCTCGGTACTTTAGGAGCAGAAAAATCAAAATTTACTAAAAAGAATTAGCCGGCATAAAATGGAATTTGCAAGTTTCATATTTTCTACGTAAAATATTTCCTCTCTATATTTGCTAAAATATATATATGGACAGTTTTGATTTTTTAAGTCCGCTTGATGCGCGCTATCAAGGCACCCTCCTGCCGCTTTCAAAATGTTGCGGACAGAATTGTTTAATAAAAAATCGTGTTAAAGTTGAAACGGAATATTTTATCTTACTTTCCACACTTAATTTGCCAAACTTTAAATTAAATAAACAGGAAATTGACTATATTCGTACTTTACAAAATTTAAGTGTGCAAGATTTTGCCGTTATAAATGCTATTGAAAATACCGGCTATAAAAATATTCCGGCAACTAGGCATGACGTAAAAGCAATAGAATATTTTTTAAAAATCAAATTCCAAACACATAAAACTTTGAAAAACAAAACCGCATGGTTACATTTTGCAATTACATCTGAAGATACAAATTCCCCGGCACATGCTTTAATTTTGGCAGACGGTTTGCAAAATGTAATAATCCCGACATTAGAAAATTTACTCAAAAATTTAAAAACTTTAGCAAAAAAAGAAGCCAAAAGCCCGATGCTTGCAAGAACACATGGCCAAGCGGCAGTACCGACAACTTTTGGCAAAGAAGTTGCTGTTTTTGCCTCACGCTTGCAAAAACAAATTACAACTTTAAAAAATTTAAAACCTACTTGTAAATTCAGCGGTGCGGTGGGCAATTTTAATGCACATTATGCAGTATTTCCAAATATAAATTGGCAAAAAGTTGCACAAAATTTAATCAAAAAATTAAATGAAGGGCGCAAAATTAAAATTGAACTTTCCCCCCTTACAACACAAATTGACAATTATGACAGTTTCGCCGAAATTTTTGATAATCTTGCACGCATAAATAATATTTTGCTTGATCTAGCACAAGATTTTTGGCGCTATATCAGTGACGGTTGGCTTAAACAACAAATTGTTAAAGGCGAAGTAGGCTCATCAACCATGCCGCAAAAAGTTAACCCGATTTTTTTTGAAAATGCGGAAGGCAATTTGGGCCTTGCGAACGCAATATTAAAATTTTTAAGTGCCAAATTACCGGTAAGCAGATTGCAACGCGATTTATCAGGCTCAACGGTAATACGTAATATTCCCGTTGCTCTTGCACACAGTTTGCTTGCCTATCAAAATTTAATTAAGGGTTTAAACCGCATTGTATTTGACCGTAAAAAAGCACTTGAAACACTTAAGCAAAACCCGCAAATACTTGCGGAATATTTTCAAACTTTACTTCGTACAAACGGTGTAAATAACGCCTATGAAATCATTAAAGATTTAACCAGGACTTATAAATTTTCAGATAAAGATTTAAATACTTTTTTGGCAAAACAAAAATTAGACAACAATTTAAAAAATAAAATTAAACAAGCAAACGCGGAAAACTATTTGGGAATTGCACCCTTGCTTGCAAAGGAGATAAAATGATTGATATAGTTTGCGGCGGCCAAGCCGGTGACGAAGGCAAAGGTAAAATTGCGGCCTATTTATCTTACAAAGGAAATTATTCCTATTGTGTGCGTGTGGGAGGCCCAAATGCCGGGCATACCGTTGAACAAGACGGGCATAAATATACTTTAAAAAATATACCCTCAGGTTTTTTAAACCCAAACACTAAACTCGTTTTGGGTGCCGGTGCTTATACAAAAACCGATTGGCTTTTAAAAGAAGTTGAATTAACCGGCACTAAAGACCGTTTGATTATTGACCCATACGCCGTTTTAATTACCGACGAAGAAACCAAAGCCGAACAAGATGCTGCACATTTTATGAAACATATCGGCAGCGTTGGAACAGGCCTTGGACAAGCAGTGAAAAACCGCATTGAAAGAAGGCAAGTTAAATTTGCAAAGGACGAACCTCTTTTAAAAGATTTTATTTGCGAAGTACCCGAACTTTTAAATAAAGCACTTGATAATGGTGAACATATTTTGCTTGAAGGTACACAAGGTATAAAACTTTCTCTGCTGCATGGGGAATATCCGTTTGTAACTTCACGCGATACAACCGCATCAACTTTCCTTGGCGAAGCAGGCCTTGGCCCAAAGAGTGTGCGCGATGTTTACGTGGTGTTTAAACCTTATATAACACGCGTAGGTCCCGGCCCGCTTGAAAAAGAGATTTTTGACGAATCCTCACTTGAAACATATCATACAAAAGGGCGCGAAATAGGCTCAGTCAGCAAAAGGCTCCGCCGCGTAGGTGCTTTTGAAAAACGCAGTGCCGCACGCGCTATCATGATAAACAATGCTACCAAAATTGCTATTACGCATATTGATATGTTTGAAGGTAATAATGCAGTAAAAAAATATGAAGATTTTACCGCAGAAGCCAAACAATTTTTGGAAAGCATTAAAGAACTTTCAAAGGAAATTTACCCGCATCCGGCACTCAGCATAATTTCCACCGGTGCTGATATGGAAGACACTTTAGTTTTAAAATAAAAGGAGAGTATATGGCAAACTATACTACAACAAAATATGTCCCAAGCGGCTTTGTCTTGGGTAAGATATTGGCAGCAATGTTCGTCTTACTGCTCATAGTAACTGTATTCAGCAGTTACTTTACCGTTGATGCGGGGCAATCTGCAATCAAACTACGCTTTGGTAAAATTGTGGGTTCTTACGAAGAAGGTTTACATTTTAAGATACCTTTCGTTGATACCATTGAAAAGTTTTCCACCCGTGTTAATAAAGACACTATTGACACGGAAGCATTTTCCCGAGATTTGCAAACAATCAAAGTCGGTCTTGCGGTAAACCACAGAATTATGCCTGAAACTGTTGTTTCTATTTACCGTAACCTTGGCAGGAATTATGTGCAAACTGTCTTAACACCGATGGTGGAAGAATGGATTAAAGCCATCGTTTCTAAATATTCTGCCGAAAGTTTAATTTCAAACCGCGTTGAAGTAGCACGCGAACTTGATACTATCTTAAAAGAAAAAATGCAGGAAAAACAGGTAATAGTTTCCGATATCGCTATCGTCAATTTTGACTTTTCCCCGCAATTCTTGAAAGCGGTAGAAGATAAACAAATCGCCGAACAAGAGGCTAAACGCGCTACAAATTTAGTTGAAAAAGTTAAAAAAGAAGCAGAACAACAAGTTTTAAAAGCAAAAGCAGAAGCGGAAAGTTTAAAACTTCAAAGGCAAGTTATTACACCGGAACTTTTAAAACTTAAAACTATTGAAAAATGGAACGGACAGTTGCCGACATACAACGGCGGTGATTTGCCCTTCATAATGGTTAAATAAAATTTAATAGTTTTACCATAAATATCCCCCGGCTTAATAATGCTGGGGGTTTTTTGTATCTCTAAAATACTTGCCTGTTTTGGCTACTGTATTATGTCTTTTAAGGTTGATACCAATTCCCGTTTTCCTCTTTCGTAAAGCCTATAATTTTGCAATAATTTTTAGTATCTGATTCATTAGAACATACAAATTTATTATAAGCATAACTATTTTTATCAGCACTTGTACTTAAATAATATTTTGTACCATAAGTACGGCGATTTGCATAAAAAACATCACCATCAATACTGTATGTAAAATCTTTGGTGGCATATCCACATACAGGGTCTTCACATTCAGGATCAGCATATATTTCAAACATATTGGCATAGGTGAATAAATTATCTCCTTCACCGCAGCCGGATTCACAATCGCAATGTCCCTCGCCTTTTTCCAAATAGCATACGGCTTGTTGATCCCTTAAACTTTTTAAAATTAAAAGCGCTTCGCTTGCTTTAGATTTTTCCACGGAACTTTCATATTGCGGAAGGGCAATACTTGCAAGTATACCGATAATTAAAACAACTACCAGCAGTTCAAGCAAAGTAAAACCTTTGTTTGATTGAAAGACACTTAAAGTATCTTTGATTGTTTGTATTAACTTTTTCATTTTTGTTTCTCCTTTTTACGGGAGCAAACAAAAACGCAGGTCCTCAAGCAGCCTGTTAAAATCGCTAACAAAAAAGGCGAATAGTTAACAGAGCTACTGGAAGAACCCAAATAACCATCCGCCTACCTGTTTTTTGAAAAACAGGTAAAAGCAGATAATTATTTTGTGGTTTCCAGTACACAAATATTTCTATTTGCGCAACATACCCTTTAGGTATGCTCCCATAAAATAATCAAATTTAAACTACATACTACGCTTATATTATAACAAAAATTTGCCGATTAGGTGTTTATTACCGTCAATATTTTAAGACACAATAAAGAATTATAAATTACTTTTTTAACGGCCGATTTTGCGGGAAATTTCTGCCAAAGTTAAATTTAACATCGTAGGCCTTCCGTGCGGACAATGCAAGGCATCTTTGCAAGTTTTTAGATTTTCAAGCAAGGCCAAAGCCTCTTTTTCCGTTATAGGTTCGCCGGCTTTAACGGCTTTTTTGCATGCTTTAGTTGCAATAAATTTATGCCTAAATTCATTGTCGGCTTTAAGCGGATTACCGGCAGTTTCAGCAAATGACAAAATAAATTCTTTAATTTCACGCTCTCCCATTTTTAAAAGGGCCGGTGTAGAACTTACAAGCAAAACCGTACCGGAAAATTTGGAAACCTCAAAACCGGTTTCCTTTAAGAAACTTTCCCAATTCAAAACCGTTTCAAGTTTGCTTGCCGGCAAGTCAATATTTAACGGAAACATTAAAGGCTGGCGTGCGACTTCTCCTTTTGAGATAAGTTCACAAAATTCTTCAAAATAAATACGTTCCTGTGCGGCATGTTGATCAATAATCAGCAAACCGTCATTTTCTTCAAAAAGCAAATAACTGTTATGCAGCTGCCCAAAATATTTGTAAGGCCCATGCCACCAAGAAGGTTGGTTTTGGGCAGGAACTGCTTGGATTTCCTCAACAGGTTCTTGTTTTTTAGATTCATCAAAATTATATATGACAGGATCTTCATGTTCAAAAGTTTTAAGGTCCGGTAAAGAGGTAGTTTTGAGCAATGAGGCCAATCCCGCCGCAATACTTAAATTTTGTTTGTTTTCAGAAATCTTTTGCGAAATGATATTAGCTTTCGGTATTTGCACAACATCTACCTGTTTTGTTAAAGTAATTTCCGCTTTATCCTGTGTAGCCAAAAGTTTTTGAGAAATAATTTTATACAAGAAATTAAAAATATCATTTTCAAAAGCGAATTTAACTTCGCGTTTTTGCGGATGGATATTAACATCAAAATCTGCCGGATTTAAAGTTAAATAAATTATTGCACATGGATATTTATTTTGCGCTCTAAAAGGCTGATATGCTTTAAATAAAGCCTGTTGTAAAACCTTACAGGTAACAGGGCGTTTATTGATAAAAAAGTATTGCAAATTCCTGCTAGCACAAAGTTTATGTGCCGGGGAAACAAGAGCCTTAAAACCAAAATTTTTATCTTCCAAATAAAGTAAATCTTTTGCTGTTTCCTGCCCGATAACTTTGCTCACCCTTTGGCGGATGCCTTCTTCATTATCCTGCACCGCAGATAAATTATAAACTAAAGTATTATCGGTTTTAACTTTGAAACAAACATTTAAATTTGCAAGGGAGGCTTCTTCCGCGACAGTTAAAAGATGGCTGCGCTCAACGGAATCTGTTTTCAAAAATTTCAAACGTGCCGGGGTATTATAGAATAAACTTTCAACCTCAACCGTAGTGCCTTTAATTTCCGGCGCGGAAGTTTGTTGTAAAATTTTTCCGCCTTCCGCTTTAATTTGTGCCCCTTTAGATCCTTCTTGAAAACTTGTTATAGTTAATTTGCTTACAGCAGCGATAGAAAATAAGGCCTCTCCCCTAAAACCAAAAGTGTGCAAACTGTTTAAATCATCAAATTTTGAAATTTTGCTTGTTGAATGTCTAAGCAAGGCGGTTTTTAAATCTTCCTCTTTTATGCCGATTCCGTTATCATTTACACGTATTAACTTTTTACCTGCATTAACAATGTCAATATTTATTGCAGTGGCAGCTGCATCTATAGAATTTTCCAAAAGTTCCTTAAGCACTCCTGCAGGGCGCTCAATAACTTCGCCTGCGGCAATTTTGCTTGAAGTTAAAAAATCTAAAACTTTAATATCATTCATCTATTCTTTTCTTCCAATTCTCAATTAAAGAAAGGGCTTGAAGGGGTGTAATTTCATCGGTATGCACCATTTTAATTTCTTCCAAAATGGGGCTTGAAAACAAATCGGTGGAATTTTTTTCTTTTTCCACAATACCGAAATTTTCCCTGCCGCCCAAATCTTTTAAAATTTTCCTTGCACGCAAGATGCAACTTTGCGGAAGGCCGGCAATTTCAGCGACGTGTATACCGTAAGATTTATCTGCCGCACCTGGTTTAACTTCAAATAAAAAATTGAGTTTTATTTCGCCATCCGTAGTTTTAAATTCTTCCGCACGAACATGGAAATTTTTAATTTTTGAATATTTATTTTCAAGTTCCGTCAGTTCAAAATAATGCGTTGCAAATAAAACTTTAGGGCCTTGCCCTTGGCTTTTATGCAGATATTCAGTTATGGCCCAGGCAATAGAAATACCGTCAAAAGTTGATGTTCCGCGGCCGACTTCGTCAAGCAAAACCAAAGTTTTCGGCGTTGCGCTAGCCAAGATATTTGCCGCCTCGCGCATTTCAACCATAAAGGTGGAATCACCGCGGCTTAAAGCATCTTGTGCACCTATTCTTGTTAAAATTTTGTCTGTTATCGGTATTTGTGCTTCAGCTGCCGGCACAAAACTGCCCATTTGCGCCATTATGACAATTAAAGCCGTTTGTTTTAAATAAACACTTTTACCGCCCATATTGGGGCCTGTTATTAAAATAATTTGCGGGCCATCCCCCCCGATAAATAAATTATTTGGGACAAAACTGCCTGCAGGTATAATCTGTTCTACAAGAGGATGGCGGCCCTTTTCAATAATTAAACTCTCATTACTGTCAACTATTTTGGGGCAGGTATAATTTCCGTTTCTTGCCGCAACTGCAAGGGAATAAAAACAATCCATTTCAGCAATACTTGCAGCCACTTCTTTCAAAAGTGCGGTGTTTGCAAAAAGATATTTTCTTATTTCATCAAAGATAGCACTTTCAAGCCTTAAAGATTTTTCTTCGGCTGATAATATTTGGCCTTCCAGAGTTTTTAATTCATCAGTTATAAAACGCTCAGCATTAGTTAAAGTTTGCTTACGTGTATAGGTTAAAGGTACCTTTTGAAGATTAGATTTTGTAACTTCAATATAATATCCGAAAACAGAATTAAAACCGATTTTTAAGGTAGCAATACCGGTTTTTTCTCTTTCGCGGTTTGCAATTTGTTCAAGTACGGCAGCAGAATTTTGCTTTAAATCTCTAAGTTTATCAAGTTCAGCATTATATCCTGCACGGATGACACCGCCTTCGCTCATCTTAAGCGGAGGGGCTTCATTTATGGCAGTAAAAAGCAAGGCGGAAATTTCTTTGAGTTTAACTAAATTTGATAAAAACACCTTCTTGAATTTCGGCATTAAATCAGGATACTTTTTAAACCAGTTTTCAAAGGCAAGCAAATTGAAAAGTGCCTTTCTTAAACCAGCGGCTTCACGTGGCGTTAAAGAGGAGTTCACTACACGCGTCATTATACGCTGTATATCACAAATTTCCCGTAAAATTAAACCAAGACCGTTTTGTGCCTGCTCATTTTTTAACAATGAAGATATGGCACTTTGCCTAAATAATATTTCCTCTTTATCAAGTAATGGATGCAACAACCACTCTTTAAGTAAACGTGCACCCATTGGAGTTAAAGTAAAATCTAAAAGCCCCCACAAAGTATTTTTTCTGTTACCGCTTTTGCTGTGGACAAGTTCCAAAGTTTCCACCGCACTTGCATCAAGCTGCATATAGGAAGTTATTTTACGGTAAACCGGAACAAAATATTCTTTGAAACTTTTATCAGATTGTTCGGCATATTTTAAAGCCCCTAAAGCGGCTTTTAAAGCAAGGGGGGTTTTTTCAAAAACGGAAGGCCAAGCCTCCGGCATTTCAAGCCCTTCAATATGGGGT
>CAMUXX010000013.1 GCA_947164805.1 uncultured Elusimicrobia bacterium
ATTGTGGTTGGTGACTGGAGTTCAGACGTGTGCTCTTCCGATCTGATAACGGCGTAGGTATAAGGGAAGAACATATAACCAAAATTTTCCATAAATTTTACCAAATAGATGATTTCTTCACAGGCCAAATTGAAGGTTGGGGGCTTGGTCTTGCTTTAGTTAAGCGCATTATGAATTTACACGGCGGTAATATTACTGTACGTTCACAATATGGGGTGGGAACAATTATTTCTTTAGTTTTCCCTAAGACAAATGATAAAAAACTTAAAACTATTTAACTCAGAATTTAGCGAACAAATTAAAACTTTTTCTTCACTGATAAAGGATTTTGAGACATTGGAAGACAGGTTTGATAAAATATTAGTACAAAAAAAGCGTAAATTTGAAGTACGGGATACCTCTTTTGAGCAAGATTTTTTAAATTTTGCTTTGACTATGCAGAAATTTACCTTTACCATATATGATGCAATGCAAGAATTGCGTTTTAACTCTTTAAAAATTTTCCCTAATGAAGAAACCCTGGCTTTAAAAGAACTTGCAATATCTTGTGAAGTTTTTAATAATAATATCAGGAAATTTGATGCTGTATTTAAAACTATGGATCCGCAAGTTTCTGCTGCTTCCCTTAATTTAAAATGGGGTATAATAGATATTGTACATCATGATTTTTTAAATTTGGAAAAGCAGCTTATATCTTTAGTAAAAGAGGTTAGGAAATATTATGACTAAACCATCAAAACCGGTGCAAGCAACAGTCAGTACTTATAATAAGATAAATACTATTTGTTTAACTATTATTGCTTCCGTTAGCATAATACTTGCACTTATCTATACACGCACAATTTTGGTACCTTTGGTAATATCTATATTTATTTTTACAATGATTACCCCCTTAATTAGATATATTAAATATTTCACACGTTGGCCAAAATGGTTATGTGTTTTAATTGCAACAGCTATTGTTTTGATACCGTTAATACTTATTATAATTTTTGTAGCAAATTCTATATCAAATTTTGCACAGGAGGCACTAACTTACCGAGTCAAACTGCTTGAAGCCCTAAATCACTTTACCGCTTTTTTAAAAAATTTAAAAATACCAGTACCGGAAGAATTACTTAATTTTACCAGTATAAGGGAAGTTCTATCTGTTCCGCATTATGGAAAATTTTTAAGAGGTGTCGGCGCAAGTGCCATGACATTTATCTCTTATTCATTTTTAATATTTATCTTCTTATTTTTTATGTTGCTTGGAAGCGGCCGCACAAAAATTACTAATGATTTACTTAAGGAGATTCAAAATAAAGTTTCCGCTTATTTGTATATTCATATTATAATGTCCATAATAACCGGTATTTGTGTGTGGGTAGTTTATGCATCATGTGGGCTTGATTTGGCGATAATGTTTGCTGCCCTAACCGTACTGCTTAATTTTATACCTAATCTCGGTTCGGTTTTAGCAGTTATTATCCCTATGCCTATTGCTTATTTACAATTCGGTTGGGGCATAAAATTAATGATGATTTTACTTTTACCCTCAATTATACAATTTGTTTTGGGAAGTTTAGTCGAACCCAAAATATTAGGGGAAGGCGTTGATCTTCATCCCATTGCCGTAATAGGTTCCTTGATTTTTTGGGGTCTTGTTTGGGGTATCCCCGGTGCATTTATGGCTGTTCCTATGACGGCCGCACTTCGTATAGTTCTTGCTAAACTTGAACCTACGCGCCCGTTTGCAGAATTACTTTCCGGCAGATTACCGAAATAAAGATTAATATCAAAATAGGTCTTTTTATACCATAAATTAGGGTCTTTAGGCCCTTGTTGTCTACTTAAAAAATTATTAAAATTACATTGAGAAATATTTATGATAAAAAAAATAATAATCGGTATAATGAGTGTAACATTGTGGTTGGGTGTTTATTTCCCGTCCTTAGCACAGCAAAATACTAATATTAAATATACAGAATTTGCTCGGAGGACAAATTATAAACCTATAAGCAAAGGAAATTTCCGTTTTCCTTCAACTCAAGAAGCACTTGAAGTATTTGCACAAGGCAGGGAATTGCTTTCCTCTATGGGAAATACCCAATCCCCACAAAATAGCCCATCTAATCCTGTTAGTTTTGATACTATACAAAATTTTTCTGATTCACTTAATGTAAAACATAAACATTATCAAAACTTAATTCAATCGTCTTTAATTCAGGCACAAGCCGATAGAGATTTTGAACATTATCAAAATTTTTATGAACAAATAGTGTGGAAAACAGACGGCACCCCTGATTTAGCCAAAGCCGCTACACTCAAATCTTATTTAGCTTTTTATAATTTAATACATAATAACGGTAAACCGTCTAGATTGCAAATCGGACGTATAGATGAACATTTCCCGTTACTTGGAATTAATGCTGACGCTTTTGCCTTATTACAACAAAAATTCGGCAATAATGATGCTTATTTATGGTTTACTTATGAACTTTATTATATTGCCGGTGTGGATCATATTATTCCTTCTGAAGATGCACAGAAAGCGGATGAAATAGCTAAACAAATCTTATATAGTAGTTTGCAAAAATACGGTATTACACCTCAAGAGACAGATAAGTGGCTTGAATTTTCTACGACGTGGCAAAGTTTAGCATACTTTCCTGATGCTGCAAGAGGTGCAACAATAACCGTTGCTTATGAAGGGAATTGGTACTACACAATGTTCTTGCGCCCGAACTCACAAATTTTAGAAGGAAGGCCATATAATCCCATTGCACTTATTGCATTACATGAGTTTCAACATGTAAAAGATTATTTTCCCGGTATAATGTATATGAAATTTTCTTTAAATGAATTACCGACTACTTTAGCAGAATTAGTTGCTGCAGATGATGTTTACCGCCAAATTCATAATATCCCATATAATCAACCGATAGCATACAAACATAAAAGTGATTTTCTAGGCATCAATTTAGCGGAAATAGCAGGGTTCTTTAGAAATCTTTCTCAAAAATATAATACAGATAACTATGCCGAACTTTTACTTAAACCGGAAGCAACTAAGTATATTGTAGATAATTACAATAATTTTGCGGAAAATGCTATAACTTGGAAATTGGAAAAAAACGGACAAAAAGTAACCCTATCAAAAGAAGAAAAACAAACTTTAGGAAGAAAATCAATACACTCATCTTTAGAAAAAATCTTTAAGGATACAAACCGCGGCAGTATATTCCAGCACTAAAAAATCCATTTTCTAAATTGCTTTTAGACAGATTGGCGAAGTAAAAATTATTGTATAAAATTTAATTCAAATTTTTCCAAGCATCCAAGAAATCTTTGGGTGGTTTAACTTCAAAACACTCTTGCCTGTGTGTGATAGGATTTTTAAATTCAATCTTTTTTGCATGTAACATTAGGCGCGGTGCAGTTGCACCTTTATAAAGCCAATCACCTAAAACAGGGCAACCAAGCCAATTCATATGAACACGCAACTGATTAGTACGCCCTGTTATCGGATTCAGTTCCACCCAATAAAATTTACCTTTTTGTTGCTTAACTTTAAATTTCGTTTGTGCTTCACGCCCTACGGGTGAGGCCTTAATTCTTCCACCTGCTTCACGCCCGATAGGCACATCAATTAATCCCTCTTTTTGCGGCATTTCTCCGCAACAAATTGCATTATAAGTTTTGTGGACTTCGCGGTTTGCAAACATTTCCGTCATAGCATTTTGAAAGCGCTCACTTTTTGCAATTAACATTACTCCGCTTGTTTCTTTATCAAGACGATGTACAAGCCCAAGCCGTGGCATATCCTTATCAAAACCCGACGGTGGATTGGCATATATGGCTGAAACTAAAGTTTCTTCAGAAGCAAAAAGTGCGGTTTTATTTTCTTCCCAAGCAGCACTTTGCGGGTGTACCAAAAGCCCAGCCGGTTTATTGATTACAAAAAAATTTTTGCCTTCATAAATAATTAAATCTTTAATATTTAAAGTGTTTTTTACTGATGGCCACGTTATTTTAATTTCATCATTTTCCTCTAAAGGATAAGAAGGCTTTACTTCCCTACCATTAACTGTAATTTGCCCTTTTTTTATAATGTTTTGTATTAAATTCCTTGAGTGTTCGGGGAAGTTTTCAGTAACAAAAATATCAAGGCGTTCCGGCCTCGGATAGGTATATTTCAAAATATCTTGTTTAGCTTTCATTTGTCTTTTCTCTTAAATAAAAATACTGAAATAACTATTAAAATTATAGCAATTATTTGCGAAGGCGAAAAGCCAAATAAACCGGTACCCCTATCGTCAAACCTAAAATATTCCAGAGCAAAACGTATAATACCGTAGCCCAGCAAATACCCTGCACAAATTACACCTTTCTTATGCGGTTTTTGATAAAAATAAAACAAAATAAAAAATAGAGTTAATACGGCAAAACTTTCCATAAGTTGAACAGGATATAACCCTAAATTATGTAAATGTTCAGGCACTAAACTTTGCGGATTTGTATATTTAACAGCCAAAAAATTATGGGAAATTTTACCATAACAACACCCTGCCAAGAAGCAGCCTATACGCCCTATTGCATGCCCAAGTGCAAGCGGAACGGCAAAAAAATCAAGCACAGGTAATACGGGGTGTTTATATTTTTTAATCCATATAAGACCGGAAATAAAACCTCCTATAAGTCCTCCGTAAAAAACAAAACCGTAACGGATTTTTTCAATAAAACTTGAAACAATGAAACTATCAAAGTTAAACCAAATAAAAAACAATTTAGCGCCAATTAAAGCACCAATAATTATCCAAAAGATAAGGTCAAAAATTTTATCTTTGCCTAGTCCGAGTTTAGCCTGTTGTTTATAGCAATAATAAAGGCCAGAGCCATATGCAAGTGCCGTCATTATTCCGTAAGACGGTATGGCAAAACCGAAAATATGGATAAAGGGATACACTAAAGCATATCCTCCAAAAGTTTAGGATTTTCTTTAGCCATTTTTAAATAAGGATTTGTGGATAGTTCCTGTTTAACTGTACTTTTAAAACCTTCATTACGGCCATAAGAATGACCGGTATAAATTATTGTATCCCCCGGTAAAGATGCAAGTAAAATTAAACTTTGTATTAAACTATCCGGGTTGGCACCGGGCAAATCAGTTCTTCCAACTGAATTTACAAATAAAGTATCCCCGGTGAAAATAATATTGTCTATTTTGATGCAAACAGAGCCGCGTGTATGCCCTGGTGTTAAAAGCACATCTATATTTAACCCTGCAATTTCAAATTTTTTAGGCGCTTTATAGGTATTTAGTAAATCATAAGGGAGTGAACAAAAAGCCTCATCCCTTTCATCTAGATAACCTTTTAAATTATATTTTTTAAGCAATTTATCTGCATCAGTCATATGATCCTGATGGGCATGCGTAAAAAACACTGCAACCGGCTTTAAAGATTTGCTGTCTAAAAATTTACAAATTGCAGGAATATCCCAGGAAGGATCAATTAGAATTGCCTGTTCCTGATTTTCAATAATATAAGAACAATTGGACATCGGTCCTAACATAAGTGTGTATACTTTCATTTTTTTATCCTAAATTCTATTTCCCCTTCATGGGCCATATTATAATTAACACGGGCTTCCTCTTCAAGAAAAGAACGGTCGCCAGAAAGAATTTTGTTATATTCTTCATTTAATTCTTCATATTCGGTATCAAGGGCGACAACCTTTTCATTTAATTTACGCATTTTAAGTGAATTATGCAGTAATGCAAAGAAACTGTCATTAAACACTAATATCGCTATTAAGACCGCAAGAAGAATCAAAAGAATATTCCTCTTATTTTTAAATATTTTTATTATCATCTTTGAAAGGCACAAAAATATTTTGCTTTTTTACCTAATTCCTCTTCAATCTCAAGCAGCCTGTTATATTTTGCCGTTCTTTCCGCACGTGCAGGAGCACCGGTTTTAATAGCACCGGCATTTACGGCAACTGACAAATCTGCTATAAAAGTATCTTCTGTTTCTCCGGAACGGTGGGAAATTATCGGTAAATAGCCTGCCTTCTTTGCCATCTTTATAACTTCAACCGTTTCCGAAACTGTACCTATTTGATTTAATTTTATCAAAATTGAATTTGCAACTTTACCTGTTATACCTTGCTTTAAACGAACAGGATTTGTAACAAATAAATCATCCCCGACGATATTTAATCTTTTACCAAGTTCTTTTGTAAGATATTGCCAATCAGGCCAGGCATCTTCCTGTAAAGGATCTTCCAAAGAAATTAAAGGATATTTTCTTGCCCAATTTTTATAAATTTGGGTAAGCCCTTTATAATCAAGTTTTTTACCTTCAAAATAATAAATTCCGTTTTTAAAAAATTCACTGGAAGCCGCATCTAATGCAATTTGCATTTTTGGGTAACCCGCTTTTTTAGAGGCATCAATAAGTATTTTTAAAGCATCTTCATGCTTTTTAAGTTTCGGTGCAAAACCGCCTTCATCACCGACTGAAACACTTAATTTTTTACCGGCAAGTAAAGTTTTTAAGGTATGATATGTTTCACTTGCTGAGCGAAGAGCCTCTTTAAAACTTTTGGCAAAACCGGGAACTATCATAAATTCCTGTATATTTAAACCGCTGTCCGCATGCTTACCACCGTTAATAATATTTAACATAGGTACCGGCAAGAGATATTGTTTTTCCCTAATACCGTAAACTTGCCTTAAATATTTGTAAAGCGGTATGTTTTGGCTTGCGGCACCTGCGCGTAAAACCGCCATGGAAATACCCAAAATTGCATTTGCACCATAAGTTGTTTTATTTGAACTTCCGTCTAATTTCAGAAGGGCTTTATCAATTTCCAAAATATTTTTAAAATTACGGTTTATTAAATATTTTTTTAATTTTTCCACATTTTTCTTGGCTTTTAAAACCCCTTTGCCAAGAAAACGATTTTTATCTTTATCCCTTAATTCAAGTGCTTCATGGCTTCCCGTCGAGGCACCGCTCGGAACACTTGCTACTCCGGTAAAACCGCGTTCTAAAATAACGGTCGTTTTAAGTGTCGGAAAACCGCGCGAATCTAAAATCTCACGCGCATAAATATCCTTAATTTTCATAATACCCCCTGTATTATTTATGATAAGTTTGCAATTATTTTTTTAGCTTCGGCAATTAAGATATCCGGAAGTTTCGGATCTTTTGCTTCGGCGTAAATTCTTATCAAATTCTCTGTCCCTGAAGGCCTCAAAGCAAGCCACGCACCATTTTTTAAGATAAATTTAAAACCGTCGCTTTGGTCAATACGCCAAACAGACATTTTGTTTATTGACAGAGGCGGCCTTAGATTTAACTTCTCCATAATCTGCATTATTTCAACCGCTTTTTTGGGGATACTTACTTTTTTATCGTAAGAGGGCTTATAATTTTTATAGAAATCTTTAAAAATCTGCTTCAAATTTTTACCGCTCATGGCAAGCATCTCAAGCACAAGCATACAAGCCAAAATACCGTCTTTATCAGGAGTATTACCTGATAATGCTATCCCGCCGGATTCCTCCGCACCGAAGATATATTGCCCGCTTATCATAAGTTCATTGATATACTTAAAACCGACGGGTGTTTCCCTAACAGTCATGCCGTGGCGTTTGGCGACTTCGTCAATCAAATTTGTAGTTATCAAACTGCGGCAAACGCGCCCGTTTTGTTTGCGTTGCGTGATTACATGTTCAAGCAAGACAGGGGCAATGTGGTTAGGCGAAATCCACTCCCCGTCAGGCCCGATTATACCGAATTTATCACAATCACTGTTACATGCAATACCGAGATGTAATTTTTTACTCACAACCAATTTACTTAAATCCTTTAATGATACAGGCCCCGCATTAGGAACAGTTCCGCCAAATAAAACATCACGGCCTTCATTTATACCATATATTTCCACGCCGCCGCATTTTGTTAAAAATTCACGGAAATAATTATCAGCAGCACCGAAGAGAGGATCTATACCTATCTTCAATTTAGCCTTTTTAATAGCTTTAACATTAATAAAAGACATCAGATGCTTTAGGTATTCATCCCTAAAATTTTGTTCCGTCACTGCGGCATTTTTGTAACCGAACTCAGTGATAGAACGGGTTACCATATTAACAGGCGGGGTTTTAGCCTCAATATCGGCAACAACTTCATTATTAGCAATACCACCGTAATATGAAATCCATTTAAGACCGTTTTGGAAATATTCACCTTCACTGGCAGTAATAACAACAGCACCTACCGCACCTTCATTTAAGACGGCCCATTCTGCAACCGGTGTCGGTAGAGGATATTTAGCACGGCGTACTGTTATACCTTTTGTTGTTAAAACATCACATACTACATCAGCAAGATTTTGGGACATAAAACGGGTATCCCCCCCAACCAAAACAAGAGGGCGTTTAAATTTTAAACCTTTTTCTGCTAAATATTTTCTATATCCTTCACCTTCAAAACCATAATAAGGATCCGTAAAAACATGTTCAGCAATAGCACAAGCTAAACGGTAAATATTGTGGGCAGTTACAATTTCACCCAAAGTGCCGCGGAATCCGGCTGTAGAAAACTTTAAATCTGTTGCCATAATAGACCTCTAAATTGTAAATTATCCTCTAGAGTATATTAAATTAAACGCAAAATTGCAATAGTTTTATTCTACTAAACGAGTGTTTACGATTTCGGCTACATACATTGTATGGGTATCGCCATTCTGATACCAGGTATCATTAACAATAGCATCTAATTCGGAAAGTTTTATTTCGGTCTGATACAGCACCATACATTCATAATGTAAACCGGGAATATTAAGGCAAGGTGTATTAATTTTCTCGCTATCAAGTAATTTTAATTTCTGTGTATCAAATTTATTTTCATTTTTACCGGAAACAGTTCCGCAATGGGCAAGCTCTTTTTGTTTATCACAATTTAACGGCACGGAAACTGTAAATTCTTTTGAACCGTCAAGTAAAGTTTTTGTGTAGCGGCTTTTACGAACTAAGACAGTCATAACAGGTTTACGCCAAATTATGCCGATTTGCCCCCAACCTATCGTCATAACATTATTTTCCCCACCGTATTGTGTCGTTAAAAAAGCGCCTTTATTTAACTGTGCTAAAAAATCTGAAATTTTATAGTCATATGCTACGTTTTTTATAATATTTTTTTTATTTTCCTTTTTAGCTTTTTCCATCATAATTATCCCCCCTAACTTCAATTTCTTAGATAATTATTTTACATTATTTAAAGAAAATAGGCAAAATGATGATTTTTTACTTATTGAATCTATTTAAATAATCACTATAATCAGGCAAAATTTTAGTATATTTCTGATCAAATAGTTCTGAAGAAATCAAAAAATCAGCCGTGGCTCTATTGCATGCTACAGGAATATTCCAAACTGCCGCTAAACGTAAAAGAGCTTTAATATCGGGATCATGTGGTAATTGGTTTAAAGGATCCCAAAAGAAAATAAGCAAGTGCATATGCCCTTGCGAAATCGCTGCACCGATTTGTTGGTCCCCACCAAAAGGGCCACTGTTAAAACAAGTTACTTTTTGCCCTAAAGCTTTTTGTATTAAACTGCCTGTAGTACCGGTTGCAAATAAATTATGCTTTTTTAAAGAGCCGGCATTAAATAACGCCCACTCCAGCAAGTCTTTCTTTTTATTATCGTGCGCGACAAGCGCGATATTCTTTTTTTGGGGTAATGTAAGTAAATCTTCTGCCATAAATTAACCTATAAAAATCCCCTGCAGGCATAAAACCGGCAGGGGATTATAAACAATTTATTTAAGATGTGAGCTGACAATTTTTGTCATTTCAAACATATTAACTTGATTTTTGCCGAAAATTGCCTTTAAAGTATCATCAGCATTAATCATGCGTTTATTGTTTGAATCTTGTAAATTGTTTGACTTAATATAAGCCCAAAGTTTTTTTACGACTTCGGTTCTCGGTAACGGATTTGAACCAACTACCTTTGCTAGTTCAGCGCTCGGTGTGAGCGGTTTCATAAATGTTGCATTGTCTGTGGCCATAAGGATTCTCCTTTCGCTTTAGTTTCTTATATTGTACTATATTATTTAACAAGTTCTGCAAGTTTTGGTGCAGCACTTAAAATTTCTTGAGAGCAACCGTCTTTAAACTTTTCAAAGTTCTTTACGAAAGCTGCTGCAAGTTCCTGGTATTTTTTATAATACTCATCCTTATTTGGCCAGATATTTGCCGGTTGTAAAATTTCTGACGGAACACCTTCGCATTCACAAGGAATTTCAAAACCGAACACTGCATCTTTTACAAAATTAACTTTTGCGAGTTTACCATCTAAGGCAGCATTTAAAAGCGCACGAGTATATTTAATACTTATGCGTTTTCCTATACCATAAGGGCCCCCTACCAAACCTGTGTTAACAAGCCAGCAGTTTGCGTTATATTTTTCAATTTTTTGCTTTAAAAGTTCGGCATATTTAGAAGGATGTAAAGCCATAAAAGGCCCTCCAAAACAAGTGCTGAAGGTTGTCTGCGGTTCTTTTACGCCCTTTTCCGTTCCTGCCACTTTGGCGGTATAGCCGCTGATAAAGTGGTACATTGCCTGTTCTTTTGAAAGTTTTGAAATCGGCGGTAAAACGCCGAAAGCATCATAAGTTAAGAATATAATATTCTTTGGGTGAGGTCCGCGTTCTGAAGGAACTGCGTTGTCAATAAAAGTAAGAGGGTAAGAAGCGCGGGTATTTTCTGTTAAAGAGGCACTGTCAAGATCCAAAACGCGGGTGTTTTCATCAAACACAACGTTTTCCAAGATAGTACCGAAACGGTGCGTTGTTGCATAAATTTGCGGTTCTGCTTCTGCTGAAAGTTTGATAACTTTTGCATAGCAGCCGCCTTCGAAATTGAATACACCATCATTATCCCAACCATGTTCATCATCGCCGATAAGACCGCGGTTTACATCAGCGGATAATGTGGTCTTACCTGTACCGGAAAGACCAAAGAACAACGCACTGTCATTATTTTTACCGACATTAGCGGAACAGTGCATTGTCATAATACCTCTTTGTGGGAGCATGTAATTCATCACTGTAAAAATTGCTTTTTTACTTTCACCTGCATAAGCGGTACCGGCAATTAAAACAATTTTCTTATTAAAGTTAATTAAGATTGCGGTTTCACTTTCCGTACCGTCGGTTGCCGGATCTGCTTTTAAATTAGGTAAAAATACGACAGTAAATTGCGGAATAATATTTTGCCTTTCTTCCGGTTTAGGTTGAATAAACATATTGCGGGCAAAGATATTATGCCATGCATATTCTGAAATTACGCGAATAGGCATCCTTGAAGCTTCTGCCGAACCGACATAAGCATCACGCACAAAAAGATCAATATTTTCCATATATTTTTTGGCTTTTTCAAAAAGAATATCAAAATATTTTTCTTCTATCGGCTTATTGCTTTTATTCCACCAAATTTTATCTGCCACTTCAGGTGTTTTGACAAAAAATCTATCATTGGGTGCACGGCCTGTTAATTTGCCCGTTTCCGTACAAAACGCACCGCCACAAGTTATATTGCCTTCACCTTTTGCGAGGGCCATTTCATATAACTCTTCGGTATTTAAATTCCAATAAACTGTTTTATTGGTTTTTATGCCAATATTATCTAAACCATATTTACTGGCATAAGCATTAGCATTAATCTTTTTCATACTTACCAATCCTTTTTAACTAATTTATCACCAATCCGTATGGGATCAGTTGCATTTTTATCTAAAGCCCAGATTAAGCGCCTTAAACCTTCACGAATATTTTCTTCGCTGGCGCAATAACTTATGCGGACATAACCGTCCACCCCAAAGTTTGCACCCGGTACTACAGATAACAAAACTTTATCAAGCAAAAATTCGGCAAAAGCCATTGAACTTTTATTGTATTTTGAAATATTTACAAAGGAATAAAATGTCCCCTGCGGAGTAAAAA
>CAMUXX010000014.1 GCA_947164805.1 uncultured Elusimicrobia bacterium
CTTTCATATCGTCTTTTTGTACGCAATTATGGGTATTGTTACACACACCGCAACCCATACAATAATTTATTTTTTTATCGCGCAAAAACACTTTTTCTACATCGTGCCCGGCTTCTTTTGCACCTTTTAAAAACTGATCGCACAATAAATCGGAATTACCGCCTTTGCGGGGTGAAGCGGAAATAATTAAAACTTTTTTACTCATATAATCTCCTTATAATTTCATTTTTTAAAATTTTTTAATCTTCGGGTTTCCAAGCACCGAGATTCTTTTCCTGTTCTTCTAATGTCATGGTAAAAAATCTTTTACCGCTGTCTATTTTGCGGATAGAATCCATTTCCTCAGAAGTTAACTCAAAATCAAAAATATTTAAATTTTCCTTCATGTGAACGGGGTTCATCGTTCTTGGAAAAACAATATTGCCTTCCTGTATATGCCAACGTAAAATTATTTGAACATTGGTTTTATTATATTTTTTGGCAAGTTGCGTAAAAAGAGGTTCTTCAATAAGCCCTTTATCGCCGTGACCGATAGGGTACCAACTTTCAATTACCGTTCCGTATTTTTCAACTCTCTTTTTAAGTGCTCTTTGTTGGTAATAAGGGTGGCATTCCACTTGTAAAACAGAAGGGTAAATTTTTGCTATACTTAAAACTTCTTCCAAGCGGTTTGATTCAAAATTGCTAAGACCGATAGATTTTACTCTGCCGTCTTTTACGGCTTTTTCCATATCTTTCCACGCACCGATATAATCACCAAACTGTTGATGAAGCAATAGCAAATCAATATAATTTGTTTCCAGACGTTCAAGCATTTTATCAATGGCTTTTGAAGTTATACCCTCGCCGTATTCACTCGGCCAAAGTTTAGTAGTAATCCAAATTTCCTTTCTGTCAATTCCGCTTTCTTTTACGGCTTGGCCGACACTCCTTTCATTTTGATAAGCATGGGCCGTATCAATATGCCTAATACCAAGGGCAAGGGCATTTTTTACAACTTCTAAAGTTTCTTTGCCGTCCGGCACTTGAAAAACACCTGTGCCAAATTGCGGAATTTTGTTTCCGTCATTTAATGTAACAAATGTTTGTTTCATATTATCTCCTCTTTATTTTACTTGTGCTTTGGCCCAAGCAAATATTTCTTCTTTACTTTCCTTTACATTACTGCCGTAAATTGCAATACCTTTACCGAAAGTTGCGCCCTGACAATATCTTTTAAGGTCCCGTTCACTGTTTGCAAGACCGCTGCCTTCATGTGTCATAACTGCCATTATTTTTTTACCTGTAAAATCTAATTTTTCAAGTTGACTGAAAATAGCCATTGGATAAGTACTCCACCAGCAAGGCCCGCAAACAAAAATATTATCATAGGCGGAAATATCGGAAAGATATTTTTTTAGTTCAGGCCTGGCATTATTACAAAGTTCCTGTTTTGCTTCTTCTATACAAGTGCTGTAACTGGCAGCATAAGGTTTGACGGTATCAACTTCAAACAAATCACCACCGACGGCTTGTTGTATGTATTCAGCTACAATTTCCGTATTTCCCTTTTCAATAGAACGAATAGAACCGCTGAAATAATTTTCACCTTTGCGTGAATAATAGATAATTAAATTTTTAGCCATAATATCTCCTATTTTAATTTATTGTATTGTTCATCTGTTACTGCTTCCAACCACTCATTAGAAGTATTTTCACCTTCCAACTCAAAAGCCAAATGGGAAAACCAACTATCAGGTGCAGCACCGTGCCAATGTTTGACATTTGCGGGGATGTGGATGACATCACCTGGGTTCATTTCAACAGGCTCTTTACCCCATTCTTGGTAATAACCGCGTCCGCCGACTGCTACAAGCATTTGTCCACCGCCTTTTGTTGCATGGTGTATATGCCAATTATTGCGGCATTTCGGTTCAAAAGTAACATTATAAAAAGTTACCTGTTCTGTTGAAATAGGTGCTAAATAACTTTGCCCGACAAAATATTTTTCATAAGCATCATTAGTTTTACCGATAGGAAACATTATCGTCTTTTGATATTTTTCTTTATCTGTTAAGGGTGTTTTTTTTTCCGTCCAGACTTCTTTTGCTAAATTAAATACCGCCCATGCTTTTGGCCAACCGGCGTAAAAAGCGGTATGGGTAATGGCGGCAACAATCTCCGGCCTGGTAACACCATTATTTTTAGCATTTTGCAAATGATATTTTAAAGAAGAATCAGTTATACCTTGCGACATAAGCGCAATAACCGTAAGCAAGGAACGGGTTTTAAGATCCAAATCGGTATTATTCCAATTTTCCCCGAATAAAACATCATCATTATAATGAGCAAATTCAGGTGCGAAATTACCAAGTTGAGTGCGCCCCGCTGTTTGCACTATTTTTTTATTTGTCATAAGTTTATTCTCCTTTATTTTTTTGGCATAGCAAATGCCTGCAATTATTCCTAATATAATTACTGATAAAAATAATCTTTTTAACATTTTTAACTCACAAAAATTATTTATCAATATTTACCAAGGTATATTCGCCTGTTCCCATACCGAGTTCTTTCATATAGGAAATTTGGCGTAAGCCCTCGCGTGATTCAATGCGTTCCTGTAAATCGTGCAATTCTGCTTCAGGCAAGGCATAAACTTGGTCAAGTGAGGCCTGGTCCACCGCTACAATATTGGTAGAAGCCAAAATACCGATATCATGCGCTTTCGGTTCTGCGGCGGAAGTCCCCGCACAATCGCAGTCAACAGACATACGGCGCAAAACATTGATATAAACAATTTTTTTACCGAAGTGATCAACTGTTGCTTTGGCGGACTCTGCCATGTTTTCTTGAAAGCGCGCACCTGTATAACCCCATTGTTCATCACCTTTTTGGTGTATCATTTTTTTGCCAATTTTTCCGTCTGCCATACCGATAGCAATATTCTTCATACTGCCGCCATAACCGCCCATAGCATGACCTTTAAAGTGTGTTAAAACTACTAAAGAATCATAATTTAAAATATGGCTACCCATAGACATTTCTTTAAAATGTTTACCGCCTTTTACAGGTAACATTACTGTACCGTCTTCATCTAAAATATCTACTTTACTGAAAGTCCAACCGTTTGTTTTAAGTGTTTCGCGGTGGCCTTTTGTTGTTTGGCGTGGGGAATCATAAAAAACATTTGTTTCAACAAGTGTGCTGTTTGGAATATGTTCCCATAATGCTTTTACCATAGGCACAGGTAAAATGTTTGGGCCATGCGGTTCGCCTGTATGGAATTTAATGGCTACTTTACCGTCAATATTTTGGGAAATCTTATCATATATTTTGACAAGGCCTTCCGGGCTGATATCTTTGGTAAAATAAACCACCGGTTTATTTTGAGATACCGTTTCTACACGGCTGTTTTCTTTTTTAAGACAATGGCAAGCCGCCAAAACCAATACTGCGAGTACTACACTTATTATTTTTTTCATTTTATTTCTCCTTTTATAAATTATTTAACCAATGTACAATTTTGTTATGTACTTCTGTGTTATATTTGGCACTTACATTATTGAATTTAGCATAAGCACCTATTTGTGCATTTTCGGCATTAGTTGTAAAATCTTGCAAGAAAGTGCCGGGGTTACTGCCTTGTGTTGAAAAGGGAATAACTTTCTTGCCCTTAAAATCAATTTGCCCTAAAAAAGAATAAAGAGGTGTGGACATAGTATACCACCAAACAGGCCCACCTACAAAGATGGTATCATAACTATCAATATTTGGCATTTGTCCTTTTAATTTAGGGAAATTCTTTTCCTTTAAATTCTTTTTAACACGTGCGTAAAAAGCCGGGGAAGATTTAAATTCTTCCTCGGTTTCTATGCGGTAAATATCTGCTTTTGTAAGTTCGGCAATTTGCTTGGCAATATCTTGTGTATGCCCTGTCCAAGAATAATAAATTACAAGCACTTTACCGAGATTTGCCGTATAAGGTTCCGCTTTGGCAAAAGCGGACAATTCTTTTTTATTTCGGTATGCCACCCTTAAATTATGTATTATGGAAATTATAGCTCCGATAATAGCAATAATGATTAATACAATTAATACTTTTTTGAACATAAAACCTCCTAAAATTTAAGTTCTTTATCTTTTGATTTTAGCGCTTTATCATATACGGAAATTTTATAATCTAAGCGCTTTAAAGTATCTTGCAATTCTATAAAACGCGCCCGTAAACTTTCCCTCTCTTTTGCAAGTAAATCCCTGCGTGTTTTAAGGGTTCGTTTACCGCGTTTAAATAATTCAAAATACTTTCTTAAAACTTCTATGGAAAGCCCCGCACTGCGCATACATTTAATAAATTCTATTTGCTTACAGTCCTGCTCAGTATAATTGCGTACGCCTCCGGGGGTGCGATTTATAAAAGATATAAGGCCTGCTTTTTCATAGTAACGCAAAGTGTCAGCGGAAACATTACATTTTTTACTAACTTCGGAAATAGTCATAATTTATAAACTCTCTTTTAATATTTGGACAATTTCTTTACGGTCAAGCACTTTATATCCGCCTTTTAAAATAAGTGTGGCATCGGCGATACCTTCAATCATTTCAGGCGTTGCACCGAGTTCACTTATTTTTAAAGTAAGGCCTATCTTTTTCATCCAATTTTCTAATGCTTGTAAACCTTCTTTGGCTATTTGTTCATCGGTTTTGTCTTGCGGGTTTATATGCCAAACTTCCGTTGCAAAGCGTTTAAATTTCGCAACCCCGTAAGGCAAAATATGACGGTAATAAGGTAAAGAAACTGCCGCAAGCGTCATACCGTGTGTGGCGTCGGTATATGCACCGACCGCTTGACCTAACATATGCACCATCCAATCGGTAGTTTTACCTTTTGCAATTAAGGTATTTAAAGCCCAAGTTGCACACCACATAATATTTGAACGCGCTTCATAATTTTTAGGGTCTTCCACCGCTATTAAAGAACTATGAACAAGCGAACGCATTAAACCTTCTGCCAAATAATCGCTGGTATTATCATCTGTGCCGGAAAAGTATTGTTCGCAAATATGATTAAAAATATCATATATACCGGCTACCATTTGTTTGTGTGGAAGTGTAAAAGTGAATTTAGGGTTTAATATAGTAAATTTAGGCATAACTTCCGTGCCGAAAACATGCCCGATTTTAAGGTGCTTTTCATGGTTTGTGATTACCGAACCGCCGTTCATTTCCGAACCGGTACCTACCATCGTTAAAACACATCCGACGGGTAAAATTTTACAAGTTGGTTCTTCAAAACGAATAAAATATTTTTCCCAAGGATCATCTTTGCAATTAACAGAAACTGAAACCGCCTTGGCATAATCGCAACAAGAACCACCACCTACTGCCAAAAGTAAATCAACATTATGTCTGCGGGCAATTTCAATGCCTTCTTTTAATTTTTCCACCGTTGGGTTTGGCATTACACCGCCGTCTTCCACAATTTCTTTACCGTTTTCTTTTAAAATTTTTACAACAGCATCATAAATACCGTTCTTTTTGATTGAGCCGCCGCCGTAAATCAGTTGAACGGTTTTACCGTATTTCGGCAGTTCCTGCTTTAAATTATTTAAGGCATCTTCCCCGAAGTAAAGTTTCGTAGGATTATGATAAGTAAAATTTCCCAACATAATATTCTCCTTGATTAAGTTATAATAATATTATATCAGTTGGAGTTAACTCCAAGTCAAGCAAAAAACGAATTATATTATTCATTTCGCACTTATCTTTAAATTTAATAAAAAATTGTTGTACCTTTATATTAAAACAACAAATAATATGCTATAATTCTGTTGAGAAGTAAACAAGTAAAATTATTAGTAAAAAACCAAAAGGAGGATAGTCTAATGACTAAATCAAAACCGCTATCTAAATTGATAGCGTATGTAGTAACTATTGCTATATTAGTCGGCAGTGTAAGCCCCGCTTATGCGCAGACCGATATAACAATTGATGGTGTAGGCAGTGGATCAGATACTTGGGTATCCGGTTATGCAACTACATCTAGTTTATATACCACTGATGGAGAGAATTATCGTTATTACACTGATTGGGTAGAATCTCCCTTAGATGATACGGTTACGATGACCGGAGGGCTTTTAAGAACTGTCGGTCTTACCCAAAACGGTAAATTAAACGCAAGTGGTGGCCAGATTAACGTGGAAAGCGGAAGATTAACTATCGCTAGTGGGTCCAATATCTATAGCGGTGCAAATTTAAATCTTTTTTCCGGAGCTACACTTCGTCAAACAGCCGGTAACGTTACTATTAATTCAGGGGATACTATTAATTCTAACGCCATAATTAACGCTACAGGCGGGAATTTAACTTTCTCCGGCGGTGCTCATACAATTAGCAGCGGGTCTTCCATCTCAAACAATTTAAGCATAACGGGTGGTACAGTTTCTGTTGCTAATGCAGGTTCTTTACAATCAAATTTTAGTAATACAGGAACTTTAAACATTAACGGCGGAAACAAAACCGTAGTAATTACAGGTGATAATGGTACAACGAACTTCCACGGTACTAATACAAACAATGCAAATATTACACAAAATACGGTCACTAACGACGGTACTTTAACCAATAACGCTACCATTGCAGCTCAAACAGTTACTAACTCCGGTACTTTAACCAATACCGCTACTATTGATGCTAATCTTACTAATACTAACAATATTAACGGAAGCGGTTCTATTGTTACCAAGACAGGAACTTCCAGCAACAGCGGTTCTATTTCCCAATACAATTTGACAAACAATGGTACATTTACTAATAACGGTCAAATTACTTTAACAAATAAATTAACAAATAATTCATCAGCTACTTTCACTACCAATGCAAGTTCAATTAATGCTGCAAACGGTATTCTAAATAACGGTACTTTAAACTTCACCGGCGGTGAAAATAATAATGTGGTTACCGGGGATAATGGTATTACCAATATTACAGGGGATTTATTGAATGAAGGTTCTATTTCCCAATATGATATTAATATCGCTTCAGGAAAAGTTGTTACTACAGAAGCATCTGACTTAACTGCAAGCCATATCATCAATAACGACGGTATTATTGACTATACAGGAGGCACAACCGGTAATACAATTACAGGTGACGGCAGGCTTGTAATTACAGGTTATGTAACAAACACCGGTAATATAGACCAATCACAAGTTAATAATAGCAGTGTGTTTGTAAATAACGGTAATGTTAATGCAAACTTAGTAAATACCGGTTCATTGGAAGGTACAGGCAATTATGTAACAAAAGCAGGGGTTTCTTCCAACAGCGGTACAATTCAACAAAATAATTTAACTAACAATGGCACTTTTGACAACAACGGTCATATCACTTTAACAGGTGCTTTAACTAATAACGGTACTTTTAACACAAATGCAGGCTTACTGGCTGCAACAGGTGGTGCTAACAACTTAGGAACATTAAATCTCACAGAAGGTACCAACAATGTAGCAATTACCGGTACAGGTACAACTAATTTTAGAGGTACAACCACAAATAATGCTACAGTTAATCAAAACAATGTAAATAATGACGGGATATTAACCAATAATTCTACTGTTACGGCTAATAATTTCGTTAATACTAATGAAATTCAAGGAACAGGGACTATCGTTACAAATGCCGGTGGTGTTTCTTCTAACGGAGGTACAATTACACAAGCGAATTTGACCAACAACGGTACCTTCACAAATAACGGTACTATTGACTTAACAGGCACTTTAACCAACAATGGGACATTTGATAATAATGATATGCTTTCTGCTAGCGTCAATAACACTTTAGGTTCTGTTTTAAATTCCAATGCCAATAATTTAGGCGGAGATATTACCAATAATGGCACATTAAATCTTAATGAAGACGGAACTTTATCGGTAGATGTTGAGGGTAACGGCACCACAAACCTTGATGGCAATATTGAAAACCTAGGTTACATTGAACAAGGAACGGTTGTAGTTTCAGCCTCAAGCACTTTAGATAATGAAGGTTATATTAAAGGTGCTATTACGAACAACGGAACTATTAATTCTATCGCAGACGATTTAGACGGTACTGTCGCCAACGAGGGTGAACTTAATATTGACGGCGGTACAACAGCGGCTACATACACCGGTGACGGCGAAATGAATATTACAGATGATTTAACTGTAAATCATACTATTAGCCAAGGCAGCATAACAAATGATGCTGATTTAACAAATAATTCTGTTATTACTTCAAATAATATCGTAAACAACGGTACTATCTACGGGGCTGCTTCAGGCCTTGTAGGCAATGTTGATAATGAAGGTACGCTTGCATTTAATGTTGCTTCTGCCAGTGCCGGTACAGCCGTTATTTCCGGTACAGGTGATGTACAAGTAACTGCAAACACCACATTGGGCGGCACAAATACTTATACAGGAGATACCCTAATTAAAGGTGCGACCTTGACTATTGCCGGTCAAAATAATATTAGCACAGACAGTGATATATTGTTTGCCAATGCAACAAATGACAGCATTTTACAAGTTACAGAAGCAGGCACTTTAGCCAATGTCTTAAAAGGCCAAACTGCAACCGATAATGTGGCTGTTCAAAATGATGCTGCTTTAACACTTAATACCTCTATTGGGGAAGCCAATAATTTCCACAAATACGGTAACGGTGTTATGACTTTAGGTATGGCCTCCAATAACTATACCGGCAATACTTATGTACATGGCGGAACTTTGATAGGAAATACGCAAAACATTAATAATGCTGTTATCGGTGATGCAGGTACGACAGTAGAATTTAATGACACAACTGATGCAGAGTTAAATAAAATTGACACATCAGGTACTTTTGTACAAAGCGGATCAGCAGTATTAAATGTAGAAAATAATTCTTTTGAGGCTAATCAAGTAGAAATCAATGCCGGTACTTTCGCCGCAAACCGCAACGACATTGTGGCATCCACATTAAATGTAAACAATAGTGCAACTTTGCGCGGTACAGGTAACATTACGGGTACAATAAATGTAAACAATGGTGCCACATTAGCCCCGGGTAACAGTATCGGCACATTAACTGTGACAGGAGATGTCAACTTTAATAACGGTAGCACAACAGCTATTGAAATTAATGAAACATCCAGCGATAAAATTGTAATTACCGGAAATGCTAATATTCAAAGTGGTGCTAACTTAACCGTTGCCAATGAAGGCGGCCGTTTCTTTGAATGGCAAGATTTTGAAATCGTCAATGCCGGTAATGTATCCGGTACATTTGACTATGACGGATCTATAGCCAATTTTGATACAACCCGTATTGACGTATCTTTAGATTACAGCGATCCGACAAAAATAACTTTAACAGCAAAACGTAAAGCAACTGATTATGAAGATGTTGCAGGTTTATCAGATAACCAACAACAGGTAGCACAGTCAATTGATGCTGTTTCCACCGGTTTTGGTGGCGACATTACCAATGCCTTGCTACAATTAGAAGCATTAGGCGGATTAAACCCTGATGACGTAACAATCATTAATAACTCTTCTACTTTACGCTCTGCTTTAGATGATTTAACAGGTGTAATTTATGCAAACAGTTCTTTAGTCCCCTTGTTCAACGCAAAAACAACACATGTTTATGATCGTATTACCCAACAAAATGCATTATCAAAAGAGAACACAAAACATAGTGATAATCTATGGGCACAATATTACGGCCAACATAATAATGTATTTAAAACAACAAATTCAAGTGGTTTTACCAATAATATGACCGGTGTTTTGGTAGGATATGACCGCTTGTTTGACAATGTTCTTTTAGGTGGATATGTTGGTGGCGGTAAGAGTATCTTACGTCAAAACAACGATAGAATGGATGTTGATGACTTCTCGTTAGGTCTATATGCAGGTTATCAACACGGTAGCTGGGTATTAAAAGGGACATTATTAGGCGCTTATCAGACATATAAAGGTGAACGCAGTATTGATTTCATGGCACGTACTGCAAAAAGCACTTACCATGGCTTTAATTTCGCTTTAGATTTAGAAGCCGGATATAATGTTTACAACAATGATTGGTTTAATGTGAAACCGTTTGTCGGTGTATTAGGCAACTATACACAAACAAGATCTTTCACAGAAACCGGTGCAGATTCTCTTAATTTGCGTGTACAGAGCAAAAACTTATCTAGCGCAGAAGCACGTTTAGGTGTTCAATTAGATGGAACAATTAAACAAAAATTGAATTGGTACGGTTCTGTAGGCGTGAAGAGACACCTTACTCATGACTATTCAAGATTACATGCGTCTTTTGATCATCCAGGTGCATTAGATATGCAAATCAAGAGTGCAAAATTAGGTTATACATACTTCAACGGGCAACTTGGTTTAAATTATACTCTTACAAACCAATGGAGTATATTCGGTAATACTGAATTAGGTATGAATAACAGAGCACTTAATTGCTATGGTAACATTGGCGTAGCATACAGCTGGTAAAATTAAGATCTAAGATAGATTCTTATATTATTAAAAGTGTTTTAGTGGCAGGGGGAAATACCCCTGCCACTAAATATTTGTAAAAACAACCTCTAAAATCTCTTTTTCAAAAAAGCCATTGAATAAAATACTTAATAGCTTTTTTATTAAAAATTTTATCCACCATCCATCAAGAAAAACAAGTTTTTGTTTACCAACTTTCGCCCATTATACGAGTGAAGAAATATTGTTTGCAAGTATTTGCGAGAAAATTTTTGTTTTTGCCAAAATCACAAGAACACAAAGCCATAGCAACTAGAACAATATCGCGCTGTGCATCAAATTTATGAATAAGGAATATTTATCCCCTATCCGTCCCGCGCAAAAAATCACATGGGCCACCGCCCGCCATGCGGGTGAGGGCAATATAGGTTTATAAATATTTAAGAGTATTGAAATTTTACAAGTATTTTTTGTTTATAGAAGGTACAACTTAAGGCGTGTATACTATGAAAGGTCGGAGGCCGAAGTATCCGGCTGAGATCGCAACGCCATAGAAACAAAAAAGACGCCGCAAAGACAATAAAAAAGGGTAGCAATGAGACAGACATCGATCTACTCTGACAACACCGAATTGGGTGTTACTACCATCAACCCTGGTAAGCTTAACTGCCGTGTTCGGAATGGGAACGGGTGTGGCCTTACCGGAATAAACATCTGTCTCATTCCTACCCCTTTATTTAGTTACCTTCCATTAACCTTTCCGGTAACAGGGAGAACTAACCCCACTTTGGTAAGAACGAAAATTATTCGTTTTCGATTGAAAAACCAAGTTTTTCTTTAGAACACATCAACTGCGTTGATATATTCGGGATTAAAGAATACGGCCAAGCCTCACGATCTATTAGTACAGGTTAACTGAACATATTACTATGCTTACATTTCCTGCCTATCAACCCGGTGGTCTTCCGGGGATCTTATGGGACATAAGTCCAGGGTAACCTTATCTTGAGGCGGGTTTCGTGCTTATATGCTTTCAGCACTTATCCCTACCGAACACCGCTAATCAGCTATGCTCTTGACAGAACAACTGATATACAGGAGGTTCGTTCATCCAGGCCCTC
>CAMUXX010000015.1 GCA_947164805.1 uncultured Elusimicrobia bacterium
AGTGTTCGCTCTTTGATAAAGCAGAGAGATTAGATAAAGCCTCACTGGCTTTGCTCTTTTCCACTGCTTTTCTATAACCGGGAACAGCAATGGCTGTAAGTAACCCGATGATAAGCACCACAACTAATATTTCTATTAGTGTGAAGCCTGATTTGTTTACTTCTTTTTCTTTTTTCATTTTTACTTCCTCCAATTTTAATTTTTGTTTTTGCAACAAAATTATTTATTTTATCCCCCATCCGTCAAGCAAAAACAAGTTTTGCTTGCCACCTTCCGCCCGCCACGCGGGTGAAGGCAATTAGGAAATCTTTTGCAAATTCAGCCAATAAAAAACGGCCGATTAACGCCGAGACCTACCAGAGACCCAGCCATCAAACAGCCGTAATTGATATACAAAAGTATACCAATATTTAGCATTGCATACGCAAGGGATCAGCTTGTATATGCAATGCCTTATTTGGCTATTTTCGGTCTGGTAGGTCTCAGATTGAGTCCTCCTGATAACAGGAACCAAAAACAGATATAATTTTTTTAGGGTTATTAACCCCTTTTAACTTTAAACCTCTTGTTCAATTAATTGCTTTTTGTTTCGCGGGAAATATATATATAACAAATAAGTTTTAATTATTTCCATGCTGAAACCAAAAGAAATAAACATAAAATTTATAAAACTTGCCCAGGCATAATTGCCTTCCGTTAAACGGTCAAAAAAGATAAATTTTAAAACTGCGCTGAAAGGCAAAATTGAAAAATCAGGAAATATATATATACAAAATATTACTTGAATTAAAGAAATAAACCAAACTTGCCATTGTTTTAAAAGAATTAGCAATATTTGCACAAAATATATTGATATCATCGCAATAAGTACACTGTTTACATCTTGCCCTAAAGCATGATAATTCTTTAAAAATATTGCATTTCTAAATAAACCAAGCAGACAAAGAGTTAAAATAAAATAAATTATAAAATTAAAACTTTTAAAATAATTTTTTATGTTATTATAATTTAATTTCATCTTAATCTCTTGTTAAAGCGGTTTTAATTAAAACATCAAGTTGCTGGGAATAAGGCAAGCCTTCCTCTTTAAGCAGATTAGGAAACAAACTTGTTTTTGAAAGCCCGGGTATTGTATTGATTTCCGAAAAATAGGCTTTTTTACCGTCTTTGGAAATTAAAAAATCTATTCTTGAAAGGCCGGTGCCGCCCAAGGCAATGAAAAATTGTTTGGTATATTCCCGTAATTTTTGTTGTACAGTTTTCGGCAAGTTAGAAGGAATTTCCATATCACAGCCATGCGGATTATGATATTTAGTTTCATAGTCAAAAAATTCACTGTCAGATTTAATTAATTCCCCGCAGGCAGAGGTTTTAAAAGTATTTGGTTTTGTTTCAATAATACCGCAAAAAACTTCACGTGCATTATCAAGTCCCTTTTCAACTAGAATATGATTTTCAAATTTAAAAGCCTTTTTAATTGCAGGCAACAGTTCGCTTTCTTTATTTACTCTTGTAATACCGATAGAAGAGCCCAAACTGTTTGGTTTAACAAAAATAGGGTAACCCAATTCCCCGGCTTGTTTAAAAATTTCCTGTTTATTTAACTTATCATTTTTATTTAAGGAAAACCATGGCAAAACAGGTATATTAGATTTAATTGCAATTTCTTTGGAAAGTTCTTTATTCATGGCAAGGGCAGATGCTAAAACTTTGCAACCCAAATATTTGACACCTAATGTTTCGAATAAACCTTGTATGCAGCCGTCTTCCCCAAAAGTTCCGTGCAGGACAGGGAAAAATAAATCTGCTTTATTTTTTTTACCATTTTTATCTGCTAGTTTGCCGTCAAATAAAGGGAAAATTTCAATATCATTTTTTGTTTTAAAACCACATTTTTTTTGCAAAAACCACTGCCCTGTTTTAGAAATAAAAATAGGTAAAATTTTATGTTTTTTTTGCAGTTCAACACAGACATCACCGGCGGAGTGGACGGATACTTCATGCTCGGTACTTTTACCGCCGTATAAAATTGCTATAGTCAACTTTTTCATCTTTAATCCTTGAACAATGACCATTTAATTCTATAGAACAAACTTTTTGTTTTCTTCAAGAAATCAGAATATTCTTCATCTTTGCGGAAAGATGTTATCGGGTTTCTGACATAAGGACGCCTGTTTATAACACTCCTTCTTATTGAGTGATCTGTAAAAGTATTGTCCGAAGGTGATATGTTTAACCCTTCTTTGATTTTATCTTCATCCGCTTTAACTTTATTCTTTATTTCATTGATATCTGTGGGTTTTACTTCTTCAACTATTACTTTATTCTCTGCAGATAATTCAGTTGTATCTTCGGCAGTATCATCATCCATGAAAAGGCTTTCAATGTTTACTTCTTGCTCAAGATCAATTTCTTCTAACGGTTGGATAGGTGTTGTTCTTTCAAGGAAATCATCTTGATTGTTTTGTTCTATAGATGCATTATTCCCGTTTTTATACCCTGCCAAAATATTTTTAAAGGTTTCATTTTTTATTTCGGTGTTTTGTTCGGGAGTTATTTCGGGCAAACTGTTTTTTGCATCATTTGATAAATGGACTTCAGGTTCCTTTTCTTCAGATTTTGACGGATATACCTCCGCTATTTTTGTATCTTCAAAAGTTTCTTGCATTTTATCTTCGGCAGAATTATCTTTCATATCTGCTTTTATATTTTGTGTTTCGGCTTGTATTGTTTTGTTAGTGTTTGATACATTTTGCGCAAGAGGTACAATTTCATTTTTTAATCTTGTAATTGTATCTTCATTTTGTTTTAAAGCTTGGCGCATAGTGTTAAGGTCTTCACTTGTTTTGCGTTCCCGTTCGGCAGCTGCCTGAAGTTCAACTTTGGCGGCCTCCAATTGACGTTTCAGATTTTCTTTTTCTTTATTAACACGTTCAAGCTGTACGGTTAAAGCTGTGGCTTTTACTCTAGTTAAAGCATTCGCTTTTGCATCTTCCTTATAAGTTTTAAGTTCTTCAGTCATTAGAAGAACTGTTCTCTGAAGTAACTTCTCTTCCGCAACAGTTTTTAAACGCAAATTATCTGTTTTTATATCATTAATTTCTTTAGTTTGTGTCATGCATACGGCGGAAACTTTCCTAAGTTCTTCTTCCAAAGATTGGATTTTAGACTGATGTTCGGCATTTACGCTTACTGTGCCTTGTTTGAAGTTTAAGGACTTAGTATCTGTTTGCAGATGCTTTAACTGTTCTTTTAACTCTAAAATTTCTTGCGTTTGTTTTGCTGTAGTATTCAGGGCTTCAATTTTTTGCTGCTGCATTTCCTGTAAAGCATTATTTAGAGTGGTATTTACAGTTTTTAATTTATTAATTTGTTCTGAAAGTTGTTTTGTAAATTCCTGCCCTTTTAAAAGTTCGGCTTTTACGTCGTTAAGTTGCTTATTAAGTTCTGCTACTTGCAACTTATAACTTTGGCGTTCATGCTCTATTTTATTGTTTTCTTCTTTAGCTTTGATAAGTTCTTGTTCTAAAATCTCATTCCTGTCACGTAATTCGGAATACTGGGTTTTAATTTCTTCAAGCAAAAAGGTATCTTGGTTAAAGATTTTTTTTGCTTTTTCCAATTCTTGGGCAAGTTCTTGCGTTTTTTGAATTTCGTTATTTAATCTTTCATCCTCGCCATTTTGCTGTGATGAATTAATTTTAGAGTCATATAATTGCTTATTAAGGGATATAATTTGTGCTTGCTCTGCAAGTAGTTTTTCCTCTAACTCTTTGATTTTCCTTTCTGCTTCAGATTTTTCTTTTGCCTTTTCTTGGGTTAAAGTCAGCAATTCATTTTGATAATTGGTTTGGAAGGCATTTAATTGTTTTGTTTGCTCATCTAATTTGTTAAGCAATTTAAGTTTTTCTTCCCTTGCTTCCAGGAGCGCTTTATCAATATTATCCTTGGAACTTAATAATGCTGCCATTTGGGTTTTTAAAATTTCCAAAGCATTATTGTTTTCTTGCAAATTGTTTTTAGTCTGTTGAACTTGGTTTAAATTTACACCGGGGTTTTGCTTTAAGGCATTTAACTCTTCCGTTATTTTATTTTTGCTGGTTAACAGGGTTTGTATTTCCGCCTTTAAATCTTCGGTTATATTATTTTGCGTATTTTTAAGGTTTTCTATTTCTGATAAATATCTTTCATTTTTAAGCAAAGCATTATCTTTTTGGACGATAATTTTCTTTATTTCTTCGCTTAAATAATATTTTTCCCTCTGTGCATTTTTATATTGTACTTCCAAATTGTTAAAAAGTTCCTGTTGTTTCTCATAAGAATTTTGGGCTTTTTTAAGTGTTTCTTTTAAATTTGCAAGTTCATTTTGATTGTTTTCTTTTATAGAGTTAATTTCCCTTATTAAATTCTCTGATGTATTTTTATAATCACTGTTTTCTCTCTCTAAGGACCTTAAATTATTTTCAAGGTCTTCTATCTGTAATTTTAAAGAACTTACAAAACTTTCTTCTTGGCGGTATTTCGCTTCTGTTCTTTGAAGTTCCTCGCGCAAAGCGGTTTCCTGCTGAAATGCTTTTGTTCTAAGGGCCTGCAATTCGGCACTTTGTTCAGTTCTCAAGGAAGCAATTTTCTGTTCATATTCTTGTTGTGAAAGTTTTAACGGGGCTAATATTTCTTCTTGCTTGATTGCAAAAGCAGCCATGTCACTTTTATTTTGCCCAGGGAATAATTGTAAATTTAAAAGTTGTTGGCGTAAATTTGTAGCATTTTCGCTTGTTTTGGCAAGTTCATCTTTACTGTGTGCTAATTGGTTGATAAGGGAATTTATTTCTTCTCTTTGCAAAAGCAAAGTTTTTTCCTTTTCAGCTTTTTGTATTTCGGAATTTTGTTTTTCCTTTTGTAAAGCTTGATGGGCGGCTTCTACGGTTTTTAATTGTTGCTCCAGGAAATTTACTTTTACCTCTTCTTGCTTTAAGGCTTCTTCTTTCGCTTCAAGTTGATGGCGCAACTGCATTATATTTCTTGTTTGTTCTGCAGAATTTTGTAAATAAGTTAATTTTTCTTGCCTTATTCTGGAAATTTCTTCATCTACCAAAGTTTTTTCTTGGGTAAGCAAAGCAATTTGCTGCTCCAACCCGGAAACTTTAAAATCCCCTTGCTTTGTACGTTCTTCTGCATGGGAAAGTTGCATACGGAGTGATAACAACTCTTTGGTTTGTTCCGCTGATCTGCGCAAATACTCAAGTTTCTCACTTCTGGAACGTTTTACTTCACTATTTAAAGCTACATTGATTGCTTTTAAACGGTTAGTTTTTTCTTTTAAACGGGTAATTAAGGTTTGGTCTTGCCTTATTAAATTTTCTTCGTAGCGTAAGCGGGTGCTGACTATATTATCCAAACTTCCTTTTAAAGTTTGTATGGCTGAAGATATATTAGAGAAAAATTCCTCATCGCTTTTTACAGGTTCTGTTGATGATTCATACTCGTCTTCCTTATTTAATTCCGCCGCAAAGGCTGATTCTTCTTCCTTAGCATCGTTTGCTTCTTCAAAACGTTGTTGAAGATCGCTTAATTTTTCTTCCAGACGTTTTATAGAATAATTTTTATCTTCACCTGCTTCAAAATTTACTTGTTGTTCATTCCCGTCTAGAAAAGACAGGTCCTTTTTCTCCGTAACATTTATTTGTTCCGCGGTAGGAATAGATTGTTTAACTGCAGTTGGAACAGTGGTATCATGGACCGGCATATGCACGGGTTCTAGTGCAGGAGTTTCTGTAGTTTTAATAAAATTTTCGATATCAAAATCTTCATTGAAAGGGAAACTTTCCTGTGCACTACCGTTATCTTCTTGCAAGGACTTTAAAAAATCTTCATAATTTTTGTCAATATTTGACATAATACATACCACCGCTATATATAATATATTTAATCATAATATCGCGCACGTGTCAACAACAATAACTGGAAACTTATCTATTTCTCGTTATAATAACTCTTGTAGTACCCATATTCACCATAAAGGGTACCGCTATGATGGCAATCATTTACAACGCAGCCAATAACTTTAATACTGGCTTGTTTCATGCGTTCCAAAGCAAATTTTGCGCTTTTAAGGGCTGTCTTCCCTTGTTTAATCACAAAAACCGCTTTGTTAATAATTTGTCCCCAAAGGAAAGTATCTGCAATAGGTAAAGAGGCAGGGCAATCTACTAAAATCAAATCATAAGAATTAGTTAAACTATCAATAAATTCTTTTAAAGTAGAAGTACTCAAAAGTTCCGAAGAATTTGCAGGCCTTGGTCCAGAGGTTAAAATAAATAGATTTTTAACATCTGTTTTTTGTATATCCTTTTTGATGCCCTCAAAAGTTTGACCTTCTGTCCACAAAGAACTCAAACCCTTTTCATTAGAAACTTTAAAAATACGATGTAAACGCCCGCGCCTTAAATCGCCATCAATTAACAAAACTTTTTTATCAACTTGAGCAAAAGCTGCAGCTAATGAAGAAGATAAAAATGACTTTCCTTCCCCTTGGAAGGAACTTGTGATAAGAAGGCTTTTAATTTTCCCGGCATTTAGAGAGAAACTAAGCATTGTTCGGACATTTCTAACATTTTCAGCTGTAAGGGCTTTATTTTCTTTTAACATTATACGGTAGTCTTCATAACCCTTTCTTTGTTTTTCATGCGGGATAAAACCAAGTAAAGGCAACTTTAAATCTTCCTCAATTTCTTTGGCAGTTTTTACTGTCTGGTTTAAAAATTCAGCTAAAAAACTGAAAACTAACCCTAAAATCAAACCGGCAGCCAAACCGATAGCAATATTTACAAGTTTATGAGGTCTGTAAGGGAATTCGGGTACAACAGCTTCATCAATGATTCTTATATTATTGGCAGAAAACTGGCCTGACAAATCTATTTTTATACTTTGAAGAAGGCGTTTCGTTTCCCTATCAATAATCTTTTGTATGGCTTCAAGTTGCTTTCTAATAGAAATAACTTCCGGATGCTGATCAGTATATTTGCCTAGCAAGCGTGAAAGTTCACTTGATTTAGCGAGCTCCTGGCTTTTAAGGCCTTTAATAAAATCACTGTTAACAATTTGCGGGAGGGAATTTAAAAGTTCCTGTTGCTCCGGGCTCTTTTCGGTACTTTCAAGGGCTGTAATAACTTCACTAGCCATGGACAAGCGGTTTTTTATATTTTGTGCAGCAAAAGATTTTGCCAAATAATCAGCTATTCTGGCGGCAACGTAATTATCATAAGAAGTAATGGAAACTTCAACTAAACGTGAACGTGTAATAGGAGAGACTGATAAACTTCTTTTTAAACTTTTCCAACCTTTCGCAAACTCAGGAATTTCAGATAAATTTAGATCTTTATAAACTTTCTCCAGTAATGTTTTTGATTCAAGGAGTTTATATTGTGTTCTATAATAATCCTCATCACTTGCCCAAGAGCCAAAAGACATTTGCTCTATACGGCCTGAATTTTCTTTATCAATCATCATCAGAACAGTTGCTTTATAGCGCGGGCGCATTAATGAATTGGTTATAACTGCACCTAACAAGCCTAAAAAAAGCATGAAAGTAATTAAACGCCAATGCTTCAAAATAGCTTGGAAATAAAATGAAAAGTTAATTGTTTCTTCTTGTTGAATCTCGTTCATAATTAAAATAAACTTTGCGGAACAAAAACAATATCAGCAGGTTTTAGAGGGATATCATATTGTTTATTGCCTTCTTTAGTTATGCGCGAAACATCTACTTCTATAGATTTTTGTACGCCATTTTCCGTCCGTAAAATTTTTACTTTTGAAATTGCAGCAACATCCGTAAAACCGCCGGCTGAAGTTATAGCTTCAAGCAAAGTCATAGTCTTTTCCGGCAAAATTGAAATGGAAGAAGGTTTTTTAACTTCTCCTAAAACATAAACTGTTTTATTGGCATATTCTTTTATTAAAAAGGAAACAGACGGAGTTTTTAAATAAGCCTGCAAAGCATTTTCAAGGCTTTGTTCGGCAGCACTTACCGTCAAGCCAGCAATTTTAATATTGCCAATAAGAGGGAAAGTTATTGAGCCGTTTGTAGCAACCCTTAAAGTGCGGTCCATATCATCTTCTTGATAAACTTTTATTTCTACCAAATCGCCGGCCTGTATTAAATAGTCTTGTGAATTTTTTAAATTCTCAATTTCTTTAGATATTTGTTGATTGGATATAACAGCATTAGTATTCTTAACCGTTGCTTTACCGGCACAAGCAACAAAAAAAACAAGAGCTAAAATCAATAAATTAAGATTTAACCAGTTCCTCATAAATAAATTATACCAAATTATTTAGTCCAAACAAAAAGGCGGGATAAAGCAGCATCTTTGGGATATAATTCTAAATAGTGACCTGATAAGTAATGAATATCTTCTTTAATTTGTATACGTTCATTCTCTGGGATATTCTTACTTTTAAACATTTTATATTTACCTGCCAAAGCATGCCTTATATATTTAGGTGAAGGATAATATTTTAAGCTTACACTCAATTCACGAGCTTGCCTTTGCGGCATAAATTGCCTGACAAAAATAAAATTACGCCAAGCGCGTACATATTGAAAATTATACCAAAGCAAAAAACAAGACAAACAAAGTAAAATAATTTTAAATATTATAGGCAAATTTTTTGTCTGTATTTTAGAAGAAAATGTCTCTGCACTAACAAAAGCCAAAGAGATAAAAAACAAAATAGCACAAGCCGGTAAATGGAACGGGAAATCAACAATACCCGTAAAAGTAAAACCGCTTAGGCCTGCACATAAAATAAATAAACGTATTTGTTTTTTTCTTTCAAGATCTTTAAAAAGTTTTGTTATATCAAAAATTATCACAAATATTAACCACAAAATTATAGTACCTGCAATATAACCGAAACTTAATAAAAGTTCTAACCAGTCATTATGTAAATAGCGTGGAAATTCCCTTAAAGCAAACGGTATATAGGCATCTATAGCTGTGCTAAAAGCATCAAAACCGACACCTGTATAAGGGAAATCTTTAAGCATATCAATTGCCGCAGAATATAGACCTAAACGGGCGGTGTCTGATCCTGTCCAAAATTGCCTTAAACCAATTACTGCGCTGTATGTGATTATTAAGTGCATTAACGCCATAAAAGTTATAGTTATCATTGTTAATATAAAGATTTTCTTGTAGTTTCTCTTTTTGGAAAATAACACACACAAAAACGATAAGACGAATAGCCCTAAAATCAAAGCAATTACACCGCCGCGTGAATGTGACGCAAAAATACTTGCAAATAAAATTATACTGAAAATCAAATAATAAATATTCTTTTTAGGTAAGCGCTGTGTTTTAACTAAAAGGAAATGCGGTAACCATAAAAATAAAGATAAGAAAAAGGACATCATCATAAATTGCGCGCCATGGTTTCTGCTGGCAAAAGGCCCAAATGCCGCAAGCATCTTGCTGCCTGAAAAATATTGAATGAACTCCGTTCTAAAACCAATGCTTATTAAGGCAACCGCTACTGCATTTATCGTCATTATTAAAATCATGTTTTTAATTTCAATTGTATGCTTTGCAATCTGAATTAGCGCAAAATATAACATTGAAAGAGAAAATAATAAAGATAAACCTTCCAAAGAATAATATCTGCATAAAGTAAAAGGAAAGTAAGCAGGTTTTTGCAAAAAGGTATGTTGGTTTAAAAGTTGTAAAAATGCAAGTGAAATTAGGAAACCTAGTAAAGATAAAATTGTTTTTGAAACAGGTGTTATTATAAACTTTTGTTTTTTGAATAAAATAAATCCGCTGAAGGTAAGGCAAGAAAAATTGAATATGATAAGTCCCCACGGTTCACTTCCGCCAAAAGCCAAAGGAGTAAACAAAGTAAGAAAAATAAAAATCAAATAATAAGCAAACTTCATAAAAATATTTTATAAAATTTTGTTTAATTACTCCAAATTTGGTAAAATAAACTAGTAGATTTGTTTTGCTGGGGTGCTGGAACTGGTATACAGGATAGTCTCAAAAACTATTGCCCACACGGGCTTAGGGGTTCGAGTCCCCTCCCCAGTAAATTTTTTTTCTTAAAATGCCTTATTTCGTCGTTGCTCACTTGCTCGAATACCTCCGCGCTACGCGCGTGTTAATTTGGTATGCTTCGCAAGTTCGCGCCTTGAACTAAGGCATTTTTCTTTGAAAAATTATTTCTTGCTTTTTTATTTTTGGCGAGGATGGCAAGGCCAGGGCTGAAGGAAAATTCCGTCAGGAATTTTACCGTAAGCCGAGTCCCCTCGGTAAAAAATATAAATCTGCTTTACAAAAGGTTTTTATTTGTACAACGGATATAAATATATTCCTAAAAAGACAGGGTTGTCAAGAAAACCCTTAACTTCGCTGCGCAAAACCCAAACACCGGGGGAATAAACTGTATAAATTTGAGTGGCTTCCTCATGGTTTAAGGTTTGTAAATTACTGTAAAGTTCTGCCCGTTTTTTGGGGGAAGTTTCAATTTTTGCCTGTTCTATAAGTTTAGTAATTTCGGGGTTATTATAATTCTGTGCTATAGCATAACGCCCGTTATGATGTAAAAACGGGAAGGCGAAATTGTGAGCATCCGGATAGTCTGCCACCCAGCCGCGCACCCAAAGCGGCATCTTATGGTTTTGGGTTTTTTCAAGGAAATTTGCCCAAGGTATTTCGCGTATTTCAATTTTAAAATTTGGGTTAATACTTTCCACATTTCTTTTTAAAATTTCTGCAGCGGACTTACGTAAATTACTGCCGGAGTTTACTGTTAAAGTAAAACTAAATCCCTTCTTCCACACTTTACCGTTTTTTGCAGTTTTGAAAAGTTGTTCTGCCTTTTTAAGGTCCAAATAATAGCATTTTTGTGGGGCCGGGTTTTGCAAAAGTTTCGGTGGAACAGGCCCACAAGCACGCGGTGCTTTACCGCGCATGGTTTGGTTTAAAAACGCATTATAATCGAAAGCATAAGCAAAAGCCTGGCGTAAAGTCTTATCCTCAAAAAAATCAGGCGGTATACCTTTACCGTCCAATTTACCGCTGCCGATATCCGGGTTATTTTCCGGGTTGATATTAAAGGTAAAAAATAGCACCGGATCCGTTTTAAGGCGCGGCAGAGTATCATAAACTTTAACATTTTTATCACCTTCAAGTTGCGGTGTTAAAGAAGGGGCAATTTCCGCGATATCAATTTCTCCGCTTTGAAGCATTAAGCGCATAGTGCTTTGCTCGGCAAGGGTGATAATATAAACGCGGTCAAGTTTCGGTGCACCCAAAAAATAATTTTTATTTGCTTTTAAATATATACGTTTTTTAGGCTTATCCCAACGCTCAATAATGAAAGGGCCACTACCGTTTGCCTTATCAAATAAGGCGGAATTTTGCTTTTGCGGATTATTAAATTTTGCCATAGTTTCGGCGGTTCCGTCCCAAGCACCGTTAGAAATTGCCCAGTTTTTATTTATTACATAGGACCACCTTGCCATAATTGCTAAAAAAGGTGCAAAAGGTTTTTTTAGTTTAACTATTAAATTATTACCGTTGGCATAAATAGCATTTTTAAGATCAT
>CAMUXX010000016.1 GCA_947164805.1 uncultured Elusimicrobia bacterium
CATCATCTGACGGTAGCAATCTTCAAACGGCCCGCGGTTCCGGTATAGTTTTCTGGATTGTCACCGGCAAAAATTCCAGCTTAAATGTTAAGAGAGGTGACAAGGTAGGCCAAACTATACATGACGTAAAAATAGGTAACCTAATCAATACTAGTGAAAGTTTTTGGTTCAGTCTCTGCAGATACAGATGGTGTGATAATGTCGGGTTCTGCGATGTACCCGAAAGACAACAAAGCGCTAATGTGTGTTACTATGCAAAAGACAGTACATATCATTACTATACAATCATAGACTTAGAGGGCGAAAAATTGAGATTTCCTCTCAACCCACCACTTAAAAATTATGAACCAGATGGTGAGGTTCCTCTATGCGATGAATTTTGTAGAGGAAATGATGGCGTCATCAATTGCCCTCATAATAAAAAAATTGAGAAAGACAAAGTAAAAGAGCTCTTACCCGGAATTGACTTAAATGAAATTCCGTTATGTAACCCTTATTGTCAGTACAAAGGTAAGAAGTATGATGCAACCTTGATAGATGATAGATACTATATTATCAATGCTGAAGTACGTGGTACAGATGTTAACGGTTTACCGGACTGTCACCCACTTGCTTGGGCTTTTGAAGATGATGTGTTTGAAATCTATGATTTTGTAAACGAATATGATGACACACAACTTCCGTTAATACCAAACCAATTAATGGGTGCTACGTCAGCAACACATAATAGTTATGAAACAGACCTAAGATATTTAGAACAATCTAGTTTATTTATAACTATTAGGGAGCAAGCTATTGCGTCTGCGGAAGGTGATGTAAACTTCAAATTGTTCCCCAGGCTCGTCTTACCAAAAGACATTGTAGTGGATTTAAGCCCTTGTGTCTTCTGCGGACCTTCTTTGTACGACAATGCTGATATTAGAGCTAAAGACAAAGTCATAGAAGATATATCAAGCCAAATACGTGAATGTATTAAAAGAATTGAATACTATGAATCTCAGGGCGCAACCAAATCTGTAGAAAAGCTCAAGAAAATATACTTCTACGGTTATGCAAGTAAACGCGGTTCACATGACCCAAATATGGTCCCAGGTTATCCGAGAGTTGGATGTACAACAAGTAAACATGGAGATGGTTCATCAAAGGGTCGCCAGAAAACCATGTGGGATGACGGCTACTTTGAATTAGGTGACTGTAATAAGGCCTTAAGTGAAGACCGTAACTTGTATATCATGGATAAAGTTCTGGAAGAATTGGCTCCTGATAAATTTGACATTGTTGGTGGTCATCAAAGCACCCTAAAATATCAGGGATACAATGGTTTCAGTAACACATTACCAGACAATAAACAAGCTCCGGGTGTAATAGACTACAGTGGAAAGACTTACCGTCTTACTACACATCCCAGTGCAAATGGCGAAGAGTATATGTTTGTCTCAAGACCTTGTGGCTCTGAAGGCGCGCAAGCTGATTTCAAGGCAAATGTAAACGATCCGCAAGCTATAAAAGATAGGTTAGTCTTAATAGCACCTGTTGATAGGGACGATTATTGCACAAGAAGAGTTAGTTGTGATGAAAATGACCCTAACAATGTACAACAAGAATTAGACAAAATAAAAAGGGAAATTGAAGCTGAGTTATCTAAAAAAATCACAGTGTCTAAGACTCCAGGAACACAAGTTGTACAATCTAGTGTTCCTCTCATGACCACAACTACTGAGCCTTATATTGCTGATGAAGAAATGGAAGGAGAATTAACTGAGGAAGAGGAGGAAGTGTTAGCATTAGTTACAAAAATAAACAATGCTACTGCAAGCAATTCATTAGGAAACACCGCGGTATGCAACTCGTTTATCAAACAAATGAACTCATATCTTGAACTCAGTGAAGATGATGGTATACCTGGAAATGAAACAACAGTGCAACAAAAACGAACTGCACTCTTGACTAAATTTCCACGAATTAAAAAGAGTTTTCAGAGAACCAGAACCCCATATACTGGTGACGGTTTCCCTAAAAACGAAAATATGTTAAATATAGAACAATAACACATTAAATCCCCCGCGCAAACCGCGGGGGATTTTTTGTTACCCTCACCCGTATGACGGGCGGAGGGTGTCAAGCAAATGGCATTTTATTTGCTTGACGGATGGGGGATAGAAAATACCTATCGAAATTGATAAAATAAATTTATGGAAAAAGATTTAAAAGCTCTTGCACATGAAATGCGTTTAAACCCTACAAATCATGAAAGGTTTTTATGGTATAAATTAAAAGCAAAATTTCCTAAATATCATTTTAGAAGACAATTTCAAATCGGACCATATATAGTTGATTTTATAAACTTAAAAAGCAAACTAATATTGGAATGTGACGGTGGTCAACATACTAAAGAAAAAGATAAAGCAAGAGATTTGTTTTTGCAAAATAAAGGTTATGTCGTGTTACATATTTGGAATAAAGATTTAATTACTAATATGAATGGAATTCTAACTTTAATATATGAACATCTAAAAGATAATTAATTCCCCCCACCCGTCTTGCACTGATAATAGTGCAAGACACCCTCCGCCCGCCATGCGGGTGAGGGTAATAAAAATACCAATTTTACTTTTACCGTCTAAAAATTAAATTTATTTGCACTTAAACCAAAATATTTGCTATAATTAATTATCAAGTTTAGGAAGTATTTAAACTTTTTTTAGTTCTTTGTTTTTTAAAAAAGATATTTTTAAAGGTTGGGTGGCTGAGTGGTCAAAAGCAACGGTCTGTAAAACCGTCGGGCTACGCCCTACATAGGTTCGAATCCTATCCCAACCAATTTTTTATGTAACAAAGTGCTAAATTAAAAATTTTTCGCGCTGTGGTCGCGCGAAGTAAAATTGTGATAATAGGACCCGAGTCAAATCCTATAAAACACAAAGGTATAAAATGACAAAAACAACACTCCCTTCAGTTAAAGAAGTGGAATCAACAAGAAAATGGCATCACTTTGATGCCCAAGGTAAAACCTTAGGCCGCCTCGCAACACAAATCGTGGTGTGCTTAATGGGTAAAAATAAAAGAACTTTTACCCCGCATATTGACTGTGGCGATTTCGTCGTCGTAACCAATGCGGCTAAAATAAAAGTTACCGGAAATAAAGCCATTGAAAAGGTTTATTTCTCACACTCAGGTTACGCAAAAGGCGGTAAAGAAACCCCTTTTAAAGATATGCTCGCCAAGAACCCGACAAGAGTTCTTGAACTTGCTGTCTATCGTATGCTTGATAACAATAAATTGCGCGCAAGAAGGATGAAACGCCTCAGAATCTTCGCTGAAGCGGAACATGCTTTTGCAGGTAGATTTTCTAAATAGGTGGTAATTATGGCACAAAACAGTGAAATAAAAACAGGTAGAAGGAAAACTTCCGTCGCGCAAGCGAAACTTACAAAAGGTAAAGGCAATATTTTAGTTAATGCTAAACCTTTAAATGTGTATTTTAGCGCAAACAACCGCTATCAACATACTGCAATGTCCCCTTTACTTGAACTTAAAGCGGATAAAACTTTTGATGCCGTTGTTAAAGTTTACGGCGGTGGTATTGCCTCACAAGCAGGTGCCGTTCGCCACGCTTTAGCACGCGGTTTGGCAGCAATGTCAGAAGAATATCATAAAGTTATGAAACAAGCCGGTTTCTTAACCCGCGATCCGCGCATGGTAGAAAGAAAGAAACCCGGTCAACCAAAAGCAAGAAGACGTTTCCAATTCTCAAAACGTTAATCTTGGAACTTGGACGATATTTAAGGGCGGTTTTAAACCGCCCTTTTTTATTCCCCCATTACATAATACAAACAAAAAACCCCGTCGTTAAACGGGGTTTTTAATTTTCAAAAAAGCCTTAATCTTCTTTAATAATTGATGTTTTTTGTTGTTGCTTTGTCCATTTACCTTCTGCCTTATCAATATATTGGAAGTACTCATTTGTAAAACCGCCTTGAAAAGTTGATTTATAAGGAAAAGTACTAAATTTATTTACATCAAATAATTTACGGAAAACACCCGGCCCCGTCATATCAAAAATACTTTTAATGACATCTTCATCAATATTTTTCTTAATTTGATTTATAACTTTCTCAAGGTTTGGGTTATGCGGTGCCGCTGCTATAAATGAATTACAAATTCCGCTTTTTGTTTTAAGAAAAACTTCAGTATCATCGGCTTTTATCAAATTATCTAAAGAAGTTACAACTGTACCGTCAATATCCAAATAAACACCGCCGATTTTGTTTAAAACAAGTACACGCCAAAAATCCGCTTGTGCGGCACCTATTTGAATTTTAGAATATGCTTCATAAATATCTTTAGAATAATTTGCTTTAATAAACTCCGCTCTTTCTTCGGTAGAAACGAAACGGTGTTCATACGTAGGAGAAATAAACCTGTTAAAAAGATAATTTAAATATACTGGTAAAGTAACTTTATCGGTAAAATTAGTTTGCCAAATTATTCTTGGTATTTTTTGTTCATATTTTGCTTTTTTAAAAGCCTTTTTATAGGGCTGTATAGTAAAACGTTTTTTGGGAAAAAAGAAATGAAAAACATAACATAAAATTTTTGTAATATTTGCTAAAAATAATACTAAACCTTTTTTAAGAGATAACATAATACACCTCTGAATTTAACAAAAGGGTATTGTTATAAAAAACAATACCCTTAATTAATTATAATTTATTTATTTAAAGTTTCTTTCCAAGCATTTCTTTCGTCTTTGAGTTGCTTTTTAACTTCGTTGTATTTTTCCTTGGCAGAATCTTTGATTGTATCAACGGCATTTTTACCGTTAGTAGCATTTTGGGCATCTGCTTCTTTTTGTGCTGCTTTGTAATTATTTACATTTTCGCGCATTTGGGCAGATTGATCTAACACACTTTGAACAGAAACTTTTGAATAATCAATAGTAGTTTTTTCGGTAGTTCCTGCGGATTGGCAAGCACAGCAAGCCAAAGCGGCTGCCGCACAAACGAGTAATGTTTTTTTCATATTAATCTCCTATAATTTTTAATTACACTTACATTTTAGCAAATTATGAGGAATGTTTTAATTTATTGCTGACTTTCTATGTTGCTTATAATTATTTGTAAGTACTGTTTATATGCTTTATCTATTGAACATTCCTTATTGATAACTTGTGATATATTAAATTTACCAATATTTCCGGATAATACTTCCTTAAACATCAATTCAGTATTTTCTATTTTAATGGAGTTTATTTCTTCTTTACTACGCGGTGAACAATTTAATTCTAACACTTTTTTAATATTATCCCTTGTCAAGAAAAAGGAATAATTTTTTCCTAACAAACTACAAACAAGACAAGGAAAACCTAATTGACCTGCCTCCAACATTACTTGTCCTACACCGCCGATAAAAAGATACTTATTACCTTTCGCTTGCAAAAATTTTACTGTGTCTACTCTCCCTATAAAACAATCATCTGCAATATCATATTCCTTTTGTAGCATATTTTTAATCATATCACCCTCATAATTATCTATATCCCCGGCTATAACGGGGTTAATTTTCCAATGTTTACATAATTCTATAAAACTTTTTATAGAAGGAAGTTTATCACCCGCAATTCTAGAAATTATTAATGCTTCCCTTTGATTAGAAAATTTATAACAAACACTATGTTTAGAAACAGCATTGGCGATAACCAAGAATTTCCGAAGAAAAGGGACCCTTATTCCATGAGTATAATGGGAACAGATGACATAATCACAATATTTTAAAAAATCTATTTTCCATGAAATATGCGAAGCATGCAATACCGCACCTATCTTAACTTTACGTTTAAATAATTTGATAAAAAAAAGAGGGGAACCTCCACCTCCCTCATTCCATTCTATAATCTTAATAGGGAACTTTATTGTCAATATTTTTAATAATATACTGTTTAATAACTTGCTCCTGGTCAACCACAAATCAGGCGAACCGTCCCCATCAACCGCAGCAACAAAGACTTTATATCCTTCTCTTTTCAACAAAGCAGAATATTGAAAAATTCGCTTTTCAACACCTCCTACTCTATTAAAATTATAGGTCATTAATATAATACTTAAATTTCTAAATTTTGGCATTCTATTGAAGGTATTAAAACTTTTAATACAGCGATTTAATAAAAATAACCATTTTTTTGTTTTATTAATCTTACGTTTTACGTGATGCATTACCATCATATTACCCTTTTATCTAAAAATTTTTGTTAATATATACACGCTATTCCAACCAAATATTTTTACCAGACCAAACAATATACTCCAACGAACCTTGTAAATAAAGGAACAATATTTTATGGAATCAGAAGCCACTTTCCAAACCTTCTTTTGCAATGATAACTGTTCATAACGTATATTTTTAGGAAGTTTTCTAAAACTGCATATCCTCCACACCGCAAGCCTAATCCATTCATCCATAATCTCTGACTTAAGCAATTTCCTATCGGATAATTGATTATATAAATTTAAGAAATTATGCAAACCGTCTATAATCATTTTGTGACTGTTTGAAGTAATACAATTACTAAGTCCTTTACGATACCAATACAATATTTCTTTTTTAACAACAATTTTAGAAGCTACTAAAAAAGATAAAGCTATAAATGGGCAATCTTCTGCCACATGCCCCGGGTAAAAAGAAAGTTTATTTTTCTTCAACATATCTAAACGAAATAATTTTCCCCATACCACAGAATCATGATAACCGCAAATAAAGCGGTCCTTTAAGTCATTCTTTGGCTCTTTATAAAAAATATGGGAATATTTTGCTTTGCTTTTAATTTTTCCATCGGCACTTATTTCTTCAAAAAAACATTTAGTTATATCTGCATTTTGTGCTTCTGCAGCATTATATAGTTTACACAAATAATCTTCACTGATGATATCATCTGCATCAACAAAGGCAATATATTTACCTTGTGCTTCTTCCATCAGACGATTTCTTGTAACTGCTACTCCGCTATTTTTTTGGCTAATTACTCTTATTAATGGAATAGTTTTAGAGCACTCTTTTAATATGTTTAACGAATTATCTATAGAACCATCATCTATACATATAACTTCAAAATCTTTAAAGGTTTGAGATTGAATAGATTTTAGACAATCAGATATATAGTTTTCAGCATTATATACCGGTATTAAGACTGATACGGCTGGCTTTTTCATATATTTCTCCTAAGTTTATATAGTACTTGGGAGAAATAACCAAATAAAAACGGCCATTCACTCAGTCTCGTCACTTAACCGATATAAACAGCCGTAGTCAGCCGTAAAAATATTACGGCAAACATTAGGCACTAAGTAAACGGGTAATTAGTCCGTTTACCTAGGTGCCATACAGCTGTTTTTGGAGTGACGAAACTGCCCAAGCAGTAACACTTATTCTCTCAATAAGCGTCCAAAAACAGAACAATTTGTATAAATTGCGTTTTACACTAACAATTTATTTACTTCTAAATTAATTCTAACATTTTTATTTTATCATGTAAATTTTTTTACCTTATATTTCCTCTAAAAATGCTAAAATATAAGTATGTTAAAGACAGTATTTTTCGGTACTCCGCAAATTGCGGTTCCTTTTTTGGAAGTGCTTGCAAAACAGACGGATGTCAAATTAGTTGTAACTCAACCCGATAGGCCAAAAGGCCGCGGGCTTGTTTTGACACCTTGCCCCGTAAAAGAATTTGCATTAAAAAATAATTTACCCGTTGCCAGTCCGGAAAAATTAAAAGATTTTGTTCCAAATATCGCCGCATTAAATGCTGATATAGGCATATGTGTTGCCTACGGTAAAATTTTCCGAAAACCTGCTTTGGAGGCTTTAAAACAAGGAATTGTAAATGTGCATTTTTCAATACTGCCGAAATATCGCGGTGCTTCACCGGTACAATCTGCTTTAATGAACGGGGAAACAAAAACCGGAATAACATTATTCTCCATTGATGAAGGCATGGATACAGGTGCAATAATTGCAACCAAAGAAACTGAAATTTTACCGCAAGACAATGCCGTAACTTTATTTGAAAAATTAACAAATATCGCCACAGTTGCTTTAAAAGATTTTTTAATTAAAGCGGAAAACCAAACATACACAAAAACACAGCAAAACGGCACACCTTCTTTTGCACCTCTAATTAGTAAAGAACAAACTTTAATAAATTTTGAAAATCAGACAGCAGAGCAAATAAATAATTTAGTTCGTGCACTTGCCGCCGGCGCACCCGGTTTTGCAAAAGCATATACGCCTGACGGGCAAATTGTGCAGATAATTAAAACGGCTTTAACTCCCCCCCAACAAAATGCAAAAAATTATCAACCCGGGGCATTGGTTTCTATTGAAAGGAACGTCGGTTTTTTGGTAAAATGTAAAGAGGGTGTTTTACTGGTTGAAACAGTTCGCCCTGCAGGAAAATCTTTGATGCCTGCTTTTGCTTACATAAATGGCAAAAAATATCAAGAAGGAAATATAATTTTTAAATAATATGCAAGAAAACAATGAAATTCTACAGGATAAACAATCCGCAACTATTAAAGTTTTAAAAGCTGTCTCCGCATTAATTTTGCTTATTGCTTTTTTGGGCACGATAGCATTTTTTTCTTTTAACTGGGCATTTTCTGCCTTAGTTCATACGCGTAAAGAACAACCTGTTCCAGATTTGACAAATAAGAACATTGACACTGCCTTAGATTTACTTGCAAATGTAAATCTAGCAATGAGAAAAGCCGGGGAGGAATTTCAACCGGATATTCCTGCCGGTTCTGTTATAAGGCAACTCCCCCCCGCCGGAATTTTAGTAAGGGAAGGCAAAGTTATACGCGTATGGGTAAGCCAAGGTAAAGAAAGTGTTGAAGTTCCTGATTTAACTTCAATGCCGTTAAGGGATGCGGAATTTACCTTAAGGCAAGCAAATTTAGAAGTCGGTAAAACAGATACTGCTTATTCAGTGGAAGTGGAAAAAGGCAATATTATCAGCCAAACACCTACACCTTTAACTTTGGTAGTAAAAGGTGAAAAAATTGATTTGGTAGTATCAAACGGCGCGCCAAACAGCGGTACAATTTTAGTACCTGATTTCCGTCATAAAAAATTTGCCGAAGCAAGCAACTGGGCTTCAAATAATAACATTGAAATCACTGTCACGGAAGATCCTGACTCTTTCTTTCCAAGTGGAACAATATTATCTCAAAAACCTGAATCGGATGAAGAAATAACAACAGGCGAAACCTTAAAACTTACAATAAGTTCCAATAAGGAAGTCATGGGGGAAAAATTACACCGCATATATTATGAATTACCGCAGGGTAAAAATGATAATCGCGTGCGTATAATTTTAATTGATAATTTAGGCGAAAAAGAAATTTTAAATGAATTTAAACAAGCCGGAAGTAAAATAGATTTAAATGTTCCTTACGGCGGTGAAGCAACCGTAAGAATTTATGTTGACGGTATTTTAGTACGTCAAAAGGAATTAAAGTAAAGGGTTATGATACCGCTTCCGAGACCATCTTTTGATGCCATAGCACCGTCAATACTTTCCGCAAATCAATTGTGTTTGGGAGAGCAAACAAAAACAGTCACGGAACTTGGCGCAAGTTGGTTACACATTGATATTATGGACGGGCATTTTGTACCTAATTTAAGTTTCGGCCCGGCAACGGTTAAGTGGATAAACACCATTACGACACTGGCACAAGATGTGCATTTGATGGTGGAAGATCCTCAAAAATATTTGGATGCTTTTATAAAAGCCGGTGCAAGTTCTTTGACTTTACATGTAGAATCAAAAGGCAATTTAAAAGCACTTTTGGAACAAATTAAAGATGCAGGTTTATGTGCAGGTATTTCAATTAAACCCGACACAAAACCGCAAGTTTTGGAACAGTTTTTAGATATTATAGACCTTGTTTTGGTAATGACTGTGTACCCGGGTTTCGGCGGGCAAGCGTTCTTGAAAAACGGGCCGAAACAAATTGAAGGAGTACGCAAAATAATTGCAAACCGCCCTATTTGGCTTGAAGTTGACGGCGGTATAAATAAAGACACCATAAAAATTGCCAAAGCGGCAGGTGCAAATGCTTTTGTAGCAGGTAATGCTTTGTTTGGAACAAGTGATATAAAACAGGCATTTAAAGATTTAAAGGATGCTATTAGCATCTGACTAGCGCATTAGGCGCAATCTAATAAAGGAGAGTATGTATGGCAGTAGTAATTCGTCTACAAAGAACAGGCAAAAGGACACAGCCCCAATACCGCGTTATTGTTGCGGAAAAGAGGAGTGCCGTCGGTGCTCAAGCTAAAGAAGTGCTTGGTACCTTCAATCCTTGCTTAAAAGAAAACGAGCAACTCCATATTGACTTGGAAAAAGTTAATAAATGGGTCAAAGTCGGCGCTTTGCCTTCTAAGACTGTTGCAGCATTAATAAAAAAAGCAAGCAAATAGGTAATAAACCATGAAAGAATTGGCAAGTTACTTATTAAAATCTTTAGCACAAAATAAAGATGCAGTAATTATAGATGCTAAGGAAGAAGATAACAATGTTTATCTTACCGTTCATGTTGATGAAGCCGATAAAGGGCGCATTATAGGTAAAGACGGTTGTATTATTAAAGCTGTCCGCACCGTATTAGGCGCTTATGCGGCAAAAGAGAAACGGAAAGTAACACTTAAACTTGAGGACTAATGCTTAAAATTGATATCATCACTTTGTTTCCGGAAGTAATTATGCCTTACTTAAATACAAGTATTTTAAAGAAGGCGCGTGAAGCAAAAGCGGTAAATATCAGTTGCACAAATCCAAGAGATTTTACAAAAGATAAACACAGAACTGTTGATGACAGGCCTTACGGCGGCGGTGCCGGAATGTTGATGAAAGCAGATCCGCTTTATAAGGCAATAAAGAAAGTTAAGAAAACAAATTCTTTAGTCATTTTAACAAGCCCCCGCGGCAAAAAGTTTTCACAAGTTTTGGCAAAAAAACTTGCAAAAAAGAAACACTTAATTATTGTTTGCGGGCATTATGAGGGTGTAGACGCAAGAATATACCCCGAAATAGACCTTGAAATTTCTTTAGGGGATTTTATCCTGACAGGCGGCGAACTTGCAGCTTTGAGCATTACAGACGCAGTAACCCGCTTGCAAAAAGGAACTTTTAAAAAAGAAACCGTTACAACGGAAGAAAGTTTTGAAAATTCTTTACTGGAAGCCCCACAGTATACTAGGCCGGAGGTTTGGCATAGAAGGCGCGTTCCGCAGGTTTTACTTAGCGGAAACCATAAAGAAATTGAGGCCTGGAAACAAAAAACGGCGCTTGAAATTACAAAAAAATTCAGGCCCGATATGCTTGATAATAGACCTCTCAAAACAAGCGATGAAGTAAAAAGAC
>CAMUXX010000017.1 GCA_947164805.1 uncultured Elusimicrobia bacterium
AACAGTAAATATTATTGTCTTCATAGAGTTTGTACAAAGTATATTCTCCGTTTGCTCTTTGTGCCTTAATATTATCGTTTTGTAAAGTAAAAGTGTAGTTTATTGTTTCAAAACTTTCATCGTCCGCTTTATTACCGTCTTTATCTATTAAGGAAATATCAAGGTCGGCAAAGTCTTTAGTGTATGTGTTTTTAGCAAGGTAAAAACCATGCTCACTCTTTGCTACTGCCTGCATAGTGGTCAAAGCATCAGCGACTTTGCTTTTTTCCACTGCTTTTCTATAACCGGGAACTGCAATACTTGTAAGTAACCCGATAATAAGCACCACAATTAATATTTCTATTAAAGTAAAACCTTTTGCACTGCTTTTTATTTTCATTTTATCTCCTCCTAATTTCGCTTACACAGCGTTTTTAAATGTTTTACATTGAAATTATAAAAAAAAAAAAAAACGCAAGTCAAGAGGCATCGTCGGAAATTTAAACACACATCAGGAAATTTTTTGAGTTTATTAAATAAAATTTTATGGAAATAATTACAACTGATTTGCTAAAATTTATATATGCCACAGTATTTAGCAGAAATTAACGGTCAAAATTTTACACTCTCAAAAGAGGAAGCGCACCACTTGAAAGTGGCGCGTTATACTGTGGGCCAGGAAATAAAAATTTTTGACGGGCTCGGTAAAAAATATCTTGCCCGTTTAACAAGCGTACAAGGCGGGGAAATTATTAAACCGATTCCAAACCGCGAATTAAAAAGAAATATTACACTTTACTTTAGTGCAATTTCCCGCCCGGCAACAGAGGAACTTTTGGACCTTTGTACTCAAGCAGGTGCAAGCACTTTTTGCCCTGTTTTCAGTAAGTTTTGCGACCAAACTTTATTAAAAAAATGGGACACAAAAAAAGAACGTTGGGGGCAAATTGTTTTGGCCGCCGCTAAACAATGCGAGATCGCAAAAATACCGCAAATTCTTCCGCCTCTTACTTTTGAAAATGCTTTAAAAAATTTAAAAACACCTGCTTTAATTTGTTATGAAGAAGAACAAAAAACACCCATAACCGCCCAAATTCCGGCGGGAAAAGATGTGGCAATTTTTATCGGCCCCGAAGGCGGTTACGCGAAAGAAGAAATAACCCTTGCAAAAAATTATAATGTAAAACCTGTAACACTTGGGGCAAATATTTTGCGTGCGCAAACTGCCGCCGCATGCGCTGTGTGGGCCTTGGCTAATTTATGAAAATTTATATAAAAACTTTCGGTTGCCGTGTTAATCAAGTGGAAAGCGAGGCTTTGCTTGAAGAATTTTTACGCAGAGGGCATACCATAACAAAAAATCCGCAAGATGCCGATATTTGCCTAATAAACACTTGTTCCGTAACACGCAAAGCAGATAAAGACGCACTAAAAGAAGCTAATTTAATTAAACGAAAAAGCCCTAATGCTCGCCTGATTTTAACCGGTTGTTTTGCAAGGCACGGTGCAAAAGAAATTTTAGAAAAAATTAAACAAGCGGAAATTGTGCAAAAGGAAAATTTACCCCAAAAATTATTTAAACAAAATATTGATTGGACAGTTAAAGAACACCTTGGTAAAACACGCGCTTTTGTTAAAATTCAAGACGGATGCACAAACTTTTGTACCTACTGCATTGTGCCTTTTACACGCCCAATAAGAACTTCAAAACCTAAAGAAATTGTGCTTAAAGAAATCAAAAATTTAATTGCAGCCGAGTATAAAGAAATTGTTTTAACAGGAATAAATATCGGTAATTATTTTTGTGAGGAAACAAAAACAAATTTGGCAGGGCTTGTTAAAGAAATTTTTGCTTTGGAAGGAAAATTCCGCATCCGATTTTCTTCCATAGAACTTCCTACGGTTAGTGATGAACTTTTGGAAGTTATTTCAAAAGCCGGAAATAAATTTTGCAATTATTTACATTTACCTTTGCAAAGCGGTTCAGGCAAAGTCCTAAAAGATATGCACCGCCATTATACCGCCGAAGAGTTTGAAAAACGCGTTAAAGAAATACGAAAAAAAATAAAAAATATTTTCATTTATACCGATATTATTGCAGGTTTTCCGACTGAAACTTTGGAAGATTTTGAAAACTCTGTAAATTTTGTCCGCAAAATCGGTTTTGCAGGTTTACACGTTTTCAGTTACTCACCGCGACCTATGACGGCGGCGGCAAAACTCCCGCAAATAGATGTAAAAGAAATTAAACGCCGCGCCGGTATTTTACGGGAAGAAGATTTAATTTTACGTAAAATCGCCGCCGAAAATTTAATAAATACAACACAAGAAATTTTGGTTGAAGATTTAACTAAAGACGGCAAATATCAAATTGCTACTGCGGCAAATTTTCAAAAAGTTTTAGTATCTTTAAACACACCTAAAAACACTTTAGTAAAAGTAAAAATTACCGAAACCCAAGACGGCATTTGTTTGGGAAAATAAAATAATTCAATCACCCTACAATTATTTTTAAGGAAATTTTTGTTTTTCTTAGACGATATAAAATAAAGTTATACAACGAGCGCCAAAACCTGTCAAGTAATTTTGAGATAATTTTAATTTTTCTTTGACGACGATCAACAAAAGCGTGAAACCATAGCGTACATGTGTGTTCACGCGCTGCGCAGCAGATTTAAGATGATTTTTGATTTTCTCTGCGACGAAGAGTACCGCAAAGTACGTGGAGCGGAGCGACATCTCGGTACTTTAGGAGCAGAAAAATAAAAAAGCACTTAAATATGCAAGCACGTTCCGCGCGTTTGTGCGCGTAATGCGGAACGTCAACACGTACTATACCTCATGGCAGTCGGCGCAGCGGGCTTCATAATCATCCGCTCCGCCTACATAAATACGGCTCTTAACTTTTGCAGTTCTTTGCGTGCGGCGTGCAGGTTTACCGCAAACCACGCAACGAGCGGCAAGTTTTAAAACACTATCTGCAACTGCTAAAAGTTTTGCAGTACTGCCAAAAGGCACGCCTTGATAATCCATGTCAAGCCCGCAACAAATAACACGTTTACCTTGTTTGGCTAAAGTAAGGGCAACATTGACGATATCTTCGGTAAAGAAATTAACTTCATCTATTGCAATAACTTCTGTATCTTTTTCTACTAAATCCAAAATTTCTTCTGCTTTAGAAACGGTGTTAGCATCCATTTTGACTAAATCGTGCGTGGCAATACCTTTGCGTGCATAACGTTTATCTAAAGTAGAATTAAAAACCTGAACCTTTTGGCCGGCGTGCTGGGCAACTTCTATACGCCTGATAAGTTCCGTACTTTTGCCGGAAAACATACATCCGCAAACAACTTCTATACGCCCGTAAGGGACTTTGGCTTTTGCCATCATAATGCACCTCTACATGCTTGGCCCGGCAGAAGTATAACCTTGCTGCCAAGGGTACCAATATTGATTTATGCGCTGTTGGGCCGGCGTTTCTTTACCTTTACCGCCACACAAAATATTTATTGCAAAATGGAAGGATAAGTTATGGCTCCTATCCCTAACACCCAACATGACATTAAAATCGTGAAAATCTTTATACATTAAAATATGTTTTGAATAACCGCGAACGGAAGAATCTTTAACCTCAAAATCTATCCCCATATTTGCATGCCAAGTGCTCTCTTTGGGTGCAATGGCGAATTTAGTAGTAAACAAAAAACTGTGACGGGTAGTTTTATAATTTGTTACACCTAAAGTAATATATTTGTTTTCCGGATCACGAGGATCATGGAAAGTAGTATTTATCACAAAAGCCTGGTTACCGTCTGCAAAATCATATAAATTTTGTAAGAAGAAATTTGTTCCCGTTTGTTGGTTAAAGTAGCCTACTTCTGCCAACAAAGGCTCTAACCTTTTATTTAAAGACCACGAACTGTTATCATTATTTATATTTATACCGCTTGCTACTTTGAAATATAAATTATTTGTGGGCATATAATAATTTTGTAAATAAAAAGCATTTTGTTCTTCACGGTTAAAAATATTTTGATATTCGTCAATAATTAAAACTTTATCCGTGGTACGGTGTTTATAACGGTAACCGAAATCTAAAGCACCTATCGGAAGATTTGTTCTTAAATTGATATCCGTGCCATATCTTCCTACATAATTATCTTCCCGCTGAGATGTTGGATCTTTAAAAGCAATTTCTTGATTATAAAAAACACTTGGCGTTAAAGTTAAATTTCGGTGCAAGCGTAAACTTTTTGAACTTTTCCATGTTGCTTTAAAATATTGTAAAAAATCATTATTATATTCAGGATTTTCATTAAATTTTGTGTTGTTAAAAGATAAATTAAAATTATTAACAATACCGCCGGTTTTGGGCAAGACAAAAGGGGTAAAAGTCCAGGCAATTTCAGGTAAATCTGTTTGATAATTATGGAAAGTTTTTGTCGGTTCATCTAATTTGCTGATATCATAATAACTAATACGGAAATTGCTTGTTCGGCTTTGACGAACTAAAGAAGTTTGTGTTAATTTATCCGGTGAAACAACATAAGGATTATTTCTAAAAAAGTCATTATTAAAATCCGGATCTGAAACTGTGCGGGTTTTTAATTGCGCAAAGTAAATTGCACCGTCTTCATTATTCAAAGAATTGGAACTGTCATACATCTCCCACCAAAAACCACCGTTTATACCCCAACGTTGCATATCCATAACTTTATCTTTAATTGTATAAGCCTGAATATTACCACGGAATTTAGAAGGATCATCATAACCTAAAATCAAACCATACCCTATACCGGCTTTTGTGTAATAATCAAGATTACCTGTAGCCGCAAAATTATTTTTAGAATACACCGTGGAAGTTAATATGCCAATACCGGTATTTTTACTTTGCCCAAAATCTAAATAAGTTGTGAACAAATGGTCTTTATTTAAAGAACGGTAAAAATAAGGTAAATATAAGACAGGAACTTTCCCAAGACGAGCAACAGCATTTGTGCCGGAAATACTGACTTCCGGTTTTAACTTTGCACTGCCGATTGTCATAGTATAATGCGGCGTTTCCCTATCGCAACAAGTTAAAACTGCTTTTTGTAAATTATATTCACTCTCCTGCCCGGAAAATTGTTCTGCTGAAATTATACGCATAGGGCCATACTGCGCCTGAAAGTTATTTATAACAATTGCTTTATCCTTGCTATTATACTCAAACTTTTGTAAATAAAAAGTTCCTTCATTATTTTGAATCGTCACCGGGGAAGACGACGTTATTTTTTCATATTTAGGATTTATAGTAAATTCTTCCCCTAAAACAGTATATTGTTCCCCTTCTTTATTAACATTTATGCGGACATTACCCTTTAATTCCGCAGTGGCATTAATATCATCATAATTTACTTCGTCAGCAGTGAAAAATATAAAATCTTCTTTATCCGGTGCAGGCAAGTTGGAACTTTGGCAAAAAGCAAAAGTATTTAGTAAAAGTAAAGATATTAAAAATAAAAATTTATTTTTCATTTTTCATACTCAAAGCATACAAAGCAGAACCTAAGGCCCCAATATCTTTTGTTTTTGAAATTAACAATTTAATATTTTTAAACGGTTCTTTTATTTTTTGTTTTTCAAAGACTTTACGCAAAGCAGGCATAAAATATTTTGAACCTCCGGAAATCCCACCGCTAAAAACTATGGCTTCCGGATTAAAAATTAAAATCAAATTTGATAATGCATGACCCAAATAAGTACCGAAATAATCCCAAATTAACAGGGCCTTTTTATCTTTTTCTTGTGCGGCAATAGATAATAATTTAACAGAAAATTTTTCTTTTTCAAGTATCTTTGCAAGTTTACTTTTTGGATTATTTTTAACTGCTTGTAAAGTTAATTTTTTTAAATTGTTTGTACCAACATAACTTTCAAGGCAACCGCGCAAACCACAGGCACAAATATTACCTGTTTTGGTATCTCCTACTTTTATATGCCCAAATTCGCCTGCGGTACCTGTCGCACCCTGATATAATTTACCGTTAATAATTATGCCTCCGCCAATACCTGTTCCTAACGTTAAAACTAAAATATTTTTATATTTTCCTTTAAGTTCTTTTTTGTAAACACCGAAGGCCGCCATGTTTGCATCATTGGAAACAAAACATTTGCAGCCAGTTAAATTTTTAAGGCCCAAAGCAATTTTAAAATTATGCCAAGGAATATTGGGTGCAAAACGCAAAATACCTTTTTTATTATCGGTGTCCCCTGCAATACCTATGCCGATAATAGCCTTTTTCACTTTTAATTCCTTCTGCCAAGTGTTTATTGTTTCGGCTAAACATTTTAAAAATTCTGAGGAAGACAAATAGCATGGTGTTTGAATTTTATGGTTTTTTAAAACTATGCCTTTTTCATTTATCGCAAGGAATTTGATGAAAGTTCCTCCTATATCTATTCCAAAAGATATCATTTTTGCCTCCCTATCTTGCTTTTTGGATGGCTGTGATTATAAACTTTTTTAAGACGGTCAAGTGAAACATGTGTATAAACCTGTGTTGCACTTAAACTTTTGTGGCCAAGCATTTCTTGCAAGGTTTTTAAATCACAACCGTTATTTAATAAATGTGTTGCAAAACTATGTCTTAAACTGTGCGGCGTTATGTGGCGGACAAGTTTTGTGCTTATGGCACTTTGTCCAATAATTTTCCTTATACCTTCCCCGCTGATACGACGTTGATAACTGCTTAAAAATAAAGGTTCCGTGCTTAAATAATGGGGGCGCGTTGCAAGATAATTTTGAATACTATCAAGCGCAATATCAGTTATAGGTACTATACGCTCTTTGGAACCTTTACCCAAGACTTTTGCATAACCTTGTTCAAAATTTATGTCACAAATATTTAAATTTATAAGTTCACTGCGGCGAAGACCGCTGGAATATAAAAGTTCCAAAATGGCTTTATTCCTGGCTGCATATAATTTACTCGGTTTGGCTTCCATTAAATTTGAGGCCTCTTCTTCCGTCAAAAATTTTGGAAGTAACTTTTCTCGTTTGGGTGCAGCAAAAAGTTTAAAAGGGTTTAATTTAATTAGGCCGCGTGTTTCCAAAAATTTTGCGAAACTTCTTAAAGAACTTATTTTACGAAGCATGGTATTGCGTTTTATTTGCGTTGTGTTTTCCGTCGCAAGATAAGAACGAATATTCCTGATATTAAAATCTTTTATTTGCGTTAAATTATTTTTTGAGAAGAAAAAAAGAGCTTCCTCCAAATCCTTAGTATAAGCCCTTAAGGTATGGGGGGACATATTACCCACTTTCAAACTCTGCAAAAAATTATTTATTTGCTGTTGCATTTTTTGCTTCTATTTCTTTAATTTCATCCGGTGTAACTTGAATTATTGTTTTACATTTAGGATACCCGGAACAACCTAAAAATGCACCGCGCGCGGAGTGACGGAGTAGCATTGCCTTGCCGCACTTAGGGCATTTTCTACCGGAATCTAAAGCCTGTTTCGTTGCTACTTTTTTACCTTCTGAATCTATAGAATAAGTGTTTTTACATTTAGGATATGCCGAGCATGCCATAAATTGCCCACGGCGGCCTGTTCTTATAACCATGGGTGCGCCGCATTTATCACAAACTTCATTTGTCTGCTGAACAGGTACGGAAGTGGTGGCATTTAAATTCTTTTTACCTTTACAAGTAGTGTCAGAACATACTAAATATTCACCGTAGCGACTATGTTTTAAAAGCATTGGTTTTTGGCAAATAGGGCATTTTTCATCCGTCGGAACAGGGGCAGAAGAAACCATGTTTTGTGCAGCATTTTTTAAATCGCGCGAAAACCCTGTATAAAAATCAGATAAAACAGCAACCCATTTTTTATTGCCTTCTGCGATTTCGTCAAGTTTTTCTTCAACACCTGCTGTATAAGAAAGATCCATAATATCTTTAAAAAATTCTTTTAAATGTTCCGTAACTCTTATACCTAAAGGGGTTGCGGTAAGTTTGGTTGTTTTAGGAAGTTTTTCAATATACTTCCTATCCATAATTGTTTTTATTGTCGGAGCATAAGTTGATGGGCGCCCGATACCGTGTTTTTCCAGAGTTTTGATTAAACTTGCTTCATTATAGTTTGGCGGTGGTGCGGTTTTATGATCTTTGGTTTCAATATCAATTAAATTAAGAGTATCGCCTTCTTCTAAAATAGGCAAAAGTGCAGAAGATGATTCTTCCTTCTCGTTTTCTTCCGGTTCTTCATCTTTGTAAACTGACAAATAACCTTCAAATTTAACTGTTCTGCCTGTAGCACGCAGCAAACAATTTTCTTTGCCGCCAGCAGAAATATCAATACTTACTGTGTTAAAAATTGCATCTGCCATTTGCGATGCAACAAAACGTAGCCAAATAAGTTCATAAAGTTTATATTGGTCTGAAGTTAAATACGCCTTTATACTTTGCGGTGTTTTGAAAACATCTGTTGGATGGATTGCTTCATGTGCTTCTTGCGCACCTTTCACTTTACCTTTATAAACAGGTGCTTTTGCAGGGGCAAATTGCGGCCCGTATTTTTCTTTAATAAATTTATTTGTTTGTGTTTGAAGGAGTTTTGAGACATTAAAAGAATCAGTTCTCATATAAGTAATCAAACCGACGTTTTTACCGGAAATTTCCACACCTTCATATAAAGATTGGGCCGTCTGCATAGTTTTTTGAGGTGAAAACCCAAGTTTATTATAAGCATCTTGCTGCAAAGTGCTTGTAATAAATGGAGGTTTAGGATGTTGTTTTACTTCCTTTTTTTCTACCTTTTCTACTATTATTGGGCCTTTACGCAATGATGCATTTACAACGGCTAAACTTTCATTGGTATCAAAAACTGTTGATTTAACTTTATAATCTTCAGCAAAAAGTTTATATGTTGTTGTGCTTTCAACATTTTTGCCTTGCCATTTTAAAACACGCGCAAAAAATTGAGGTTTTGTATCTTTCTTTTCAAGTTTGGCGCGCAAAGTCCAATAAACTTTGCTTTTAAAATCGGCAATTTCTTTTGCTCTTTCAGCAAGAAGGCGAACTGCAACAGACTGCACACGCCCGGCACTTAAACCGCTAGTAATTTTCCTCCACAAAATAGGGGAAATTTTATAACCTACAAGCCTATCCAAAACACGACGGGCTTGTTGGGCATCAACCAAATTATGATCTATGGCACGGGCATTATCAAAACTTTCTTTGATGGCTGTATCTGTAATTTCATGGAAGAAAATACGGCGTGTATTTTCAGGGTTAAGTTTTAAAAGTTGTTCAAGATGCCATGCAATAGCCTCTCCTTCACGATCAGGGTCGGTAGCGAGGTAAACAACAGATGCTTTTTTAACTGCATCTTTTAACTCTGAAATAATTTTTGGTTTGCCACTTACCACATAAGTCGGTTTAAAATCGTGCTGTTCATCAACACCGATTTCTTTTGAGGGTAAATCCCTAACGTGGCCAAAAGAACTTTTAACAATATAATTTGGCCCTAAAATTTTGCTGATAGTGCGTTGCTTTGTGGGAGATTCCACAATAACAAGTGCTTTTCCTGTTGTTGATTTTTGTACTGTCATGTCACACCTCTGATTAAATAAATCTAAATTTTGGCTTTTGAATATTTGCCGTCTTCACATCTTAAATAACCGCTTATTTCAAGTGAAAATAATACGGTTGACAGACTTGGAACATCCATATTTAATTTTACGGAAAGTTCGTCTATCGTGCTTTCCCCTTCAGAAATAGCCTCTATAATTTTGTTTTCTTCCGGGGATAAATCTGAAACTTCTTCTTTTTCCTTATAAATTTCTTGCGTTTTTAAAGTGCTTTTTATATTGACGGGTAAAGCATCAATAATATCCCGTGCGTCCAAACATATACCGGCACCTTCTTTTATAAGTTTATTAGGGCCACCGCTTGTTGGCGAATCTATCGGGCCGGGAACTGCAAAAACATCAAGCCCTTGCTCCAAAGCCATTTTGGCAGTTATTAAAGCCCCTGATTTTACTTCGCCTTCAACAATTAATGCCACCCTAGAAAGGGCAGCAATTAAACGGTTCCTCCTAGGAAAATGTTGGGCTAAAGGTGCCGTCATAAATGGGTATTCCGAAATTAATGCACCGCCATTTTCAATAATACCTAAAGCAAGTTCTTTGTTTTCAGCGGGATAACATCTGCCGATACCAGTACCTATCAAAGCCCAAGTAGTTTTTTTGCGTTTTACCGCTTCAGCATGCGCAACACTATCTATCCCTCTTGCTAAACCACTGACAATTACAACACCTGCTTCTGCTAAATCTCCTGCAAGTTTTGTTGCCGCACGCCTGCCGTAAGGCGTAATTTTGCGTGTTCCGACGATGGCAACCGTAGGTGCTAAATGTGTATTTAATTCCCCACGCACATAAATAACTAAAGGCGGTTCTTTAATATTTAAAAATTCTTCCGGGTAACCTTCTTCCCCTTTAATATAAATATGACCACCGACTTTAGCGGTGTTTTCTATTTCTTTTTCAGCATCTAATTCCAATGCTGATTTTAAAAAATACTCTGCGGTTTCAAGGGAAATTTTGCCTTCTTCACTTAAAGTTTTGGCATCTTGTTTTAAAATCTCTTGCCCAGTACCAAAAATTTCAAGCAATCTTTCAAGCCAATCTGTCCTGAGATAGTTAAATGCATTTATTTTTATTAGTGCTAACTTTTCTTCCGGTTTCATTAAATATCACTAACTCCTTTCCTATCCAAAGGACGGTATTGCATAACTTCTATTATATGCTCTTTTTTTATATTTGGGCTGCCTTCCAAATCTGCAATCGTGCGGGCGGTTTTTAAAATTTTATCTAAACTCCTAGCAGAAAGTCCTAACTTCTTCATTGCAAGTTCAAGAATTTCCCCGCCGCCTTCCGGCAAAGGACAATATTTTTTTATTTCCGAAACCGTCATAAAAGCATTGGCTGTTGTTTTGGAATTTTTAAAACGTTCTTCTTGGATTTTACGGGCTTTACCGGCTTTTTTACCGCAACGGGCCGCTTCGCGCTCTCGTATTTGTGCACTGGTTTCACCCTCGCTTTGTGCTTGCCAATCTTTATAATTTACAGGATTTAAATTTACGGTTAAATCTATTCTGTCAAGCAAAGGCCCGGAAACTTTTGATTTATATCTGCTTATTTGCACCGGTGTACAATTACAAGTCTTTACCGGGTGGCCGTGATAACCGCAAGGACAAGGGTTCATTGCCGCAATTAAAGTAAATTTCGCCGGAAAGGTTAAAGTATCTTTTGCGCGAGCAATAGTAACTTTAAATGTTTCCAGAGGTTCACGTAAAACTTCCAAAGAATTGCGGGAAAATTCTG
>CAMUXX010000018.1 GCA_947164805.1 uncultured Elusimicrobia bacterium
CGGCTTACGGTAAAATTCCTGACGGAATTTTCCTACAGCCCTGCCCTCGCGGTTTTTGCCTTTCGGTGCAAAGCACCTCAAACAAAAACATCGCTCCGGGCTTCGAGTCCTGACGGAAGGCAAGCAGTTGCCTTCCTCCAGAGGAGCCATTTAAAAACCCCCTGACAATTGCCAGGGGTTTTTTAAATGGCTCCTCGGACAGGACTCGAACCTGTAACCTATCGGTTAACAGCCGATCGCTCCACCATTGAGCTACCGAGGAATCTATATATATTATATAACAAAAAAAGTAAGTTGTAAATATCTTTTTTATTTGCTATATTTATGTAGGGATTTCCGTCATAAAAATTATTTTATCATATATTTATGAAAGAAACACAACCCGCTAAAAAAACAAAAACCGAAGATAAATTTAAACAAGAAAAACAAAATTTTTTATCCGCTTTACTTGAAGCCGATACTTTAACAGAAGCACTTGAAAATTCCGCACTCCCGAAAAACTTACTTTTTACTTTTTTATTTGACGATAAAAACTTTTTAAAACAATTTGATAAAATCGTAAACTTAAAACTTGAAATTGCCTTGCTTGAAACCGCCCTAAAAGCAAAAGCGGCAAATATTTTATCCTTTTCCCTAATGAGCAGACTGCCAAACAAATACAATAAAAATAAAAAAGAGAACTCAAAAGATAGCGGTGAAAACCAAATAACAAAAATTATTTATGACGAGCAAAACGAGGATAATTAAAGTAAATAAAATATTCAAAAAAACTTTTAAAGCAAATACTACCACAGTTATAAATGTCGGCGGTGCGCGTAGCGGTAAAAGTTATGCCATGGCGCAACTTTTGATTTATAAAGCCGTCAATGAAATTTGCCAAATAGCGGTAACACGCAAAACAATGCCCGCTTTAAAAATGACCGCCATGCGCCTGATTTTAAACTTACTTAAAGAATATAATTTATTTACCCCCGCTTGCTTAAATAAGACAGAAAATACTTATAAAATGGGGCGCTCAATGTTCCAATTTTTTTCATTGGATGATCCGGAAAAAATAAAGTCATCCGAATTTAATTATATTTGGCTTGAAGAAGCAACCGAATTCAATTATAATGACTATTCCGTTCTATTAACCCGTTTAAGCACGCCGATAACAAATGGTAAACAAAACCAAATTTTTTTAACTTTAAACCCTACCGACATTAATTCCTGGATATATAAAAAACTTTTTACGCAAAAAAATATTACCGTCATAAAAAGTACTTATAAAGACAATAATTTTTTACAAAAAAGTTATATAAACACTTTACTTTCTTTAAAGAATTACGACGAAAATGCCTATAAAGTTTTTGCTTTAGGCGAATGGGGTGCAAGTGAAAAAATTATTTATAAAAATTGGTCTTTAGTTGATGAATTACCGCAAAACCCAACTGAAATTTTCTACGGTTTAGACTTTGGTTTTAATAACCCTACCGCATTGGTGCAAGTAACAGTTTACGACGGCAAATTCTATGCCAAAGAAATTTTATATCAAAGCGGTTTAACAAATACTGCCTTAACTGAAAAACTTCAAAATTTATTAAGTGGACAAGAATCAAAAACAATTTATGCCGATGCTGCCGAACCAAACCGCATAGCGGAAATTGCAATGACTGGGTTAAATATAAAACCGGCTCAAAAAAATGTTTTAAACGGAATAATGGCTGTTAAAAGCGATAATTTTTTTGTTACTAAATCATCAACAAATCTTATAAAAGAACTGCAAACCTATTCCTGGAAAAGTGATGCTAACGGCAATATTTTAGAGGAGCCGGTAAAATTTAATGACCACTTGCTTGATGCCTTACGCTATGCAATTTATACTTATAAAAATGAATTAAGCCAAAGCACAGTTGCCGATATTAATTTTATTTAATCACTACAACAATAAAAATGTAAAAAGGGCTGTTTAAACAGCCCTTTTTTACCTTATCAACTAATTAAATAAAGTTTATTCTACCTAAGGTTCTATTATTGTTTCAAGCTCCATGAATGCATTATTAAGGTCCTCAATAAGTGTTCCGTTGGCTACGGCTTGATTGTAATAATACATAAATTCCGATACATTTGTTTCTTGTATTAAAGAAGTAAACCTATTATTACTCTCTTTACCTTCTTCTTTAGGAAATCTTTTAAAGGCATCTTCAAGAGCAAAAATCTCCTGACCACTTGGAATACTTTTGTAAATTAAATCAAAAGCTTCAGCATTAACTTTTAACATCGATAAAACCAATAAAGGCGGATTTCCTTCATATGAGGATGTTAATATCTCAGTAGACAATTGTTCAGGCAAACCTTTTAACTGTCTCATATATTCTTCCAGCATCTCATTATTGTTTTCCAAAAGTGCTTTTCCTATCGCAAAATAGGCAGCCTTAAGGGGATCTTCTATTTGATATACTTCTCCACCTGTTTCCGCATTTTGACCACCTAATTGAGCTAATGACGGTGCTGTCAAAGCAATAATAAGTGATACCACACATGCAATAATTCTTATTTGTTTCATAAAGACCTCCATTATTATGTCTCACTAATAGTTTATTAGTTAAAGATATCTAAAAAAAGGGTCCTAAGACCTATTTTTACAATTATTTAGGCCCATACAAATCTAGGACTTTAGATCTAATGACATAAAGAGAGAAATAACTTATTTATATAATGCTTTGTTGCGAAGTAAGCGATGATATGTAATTACGAAACGGTGTACTTCGTCGCGAATTTCTTGAAGCAAACGCAAGGCCGGGGAATTTTTTGGGAGTCGCAAACTGTTTGAGCGGTTTGGAAAAAATATTTCTTCTTCTTTTTTTGCAAGTGAAATAACCTGAATATTTAAGCCGGCCTCTTTTATTGCCTCGGCGGCGAAATTAAGTTGGCCTTTACCGCCGTCAATTAAAAATAATTGCGGGCGTTTTTCCGGTACCAAATTTTTAAGTTGATTTAAACGCCTTAAAACGCACTCCTTCATCATTAAAAAATCATCAGCACCGGTATCTTTCATTTGCGATTTTATTTTAAAACGGCGGTAATGCGCTTTATACTTTTCCCCGTCAATAAAACAAACCATTGCGCCAACAGGTTCTTTACCGAATAAATGGGAGTTATCAAAGGCCTCAATGTGATTAATCAAAACAGGCGATTTTAATACACGCGTAAGTTCCTTTAATTTGGCGGAAACTGCAAGTTTATGTTCAAGTTTTTCTTCATTATATTTGCTTACTTTTATACGCTCTCCCATTTGTTCAAGGGCAAAAATTAAATCACGGCATTTGGCGGCTTCCTCATAATTTAAATTTTTTGAGGCAGCTTTCATTGCCCCCTCAAGTTCATGTTTGGCTTGTTTAAAATTGCCTTCTAAAAACAAAGCAACGCGGTTAACAATTTGCCTGTAACCGTCGTAAGAAATTTTTGCGCAAGGTGCACTGCATTGGCCGGTGTGATAATAGATACACCCTTGAATTTTATTTTCCACTAGCGGTTTTTGACGGCTGAAACTGTAACTGCATTGCCTTAAAGGCGCGAACCCCGAACGTCTTAAAAAATGCAAAAGTTGTTTGATATTATATGCCTTTGGGTAGGGACCAAAATACATTGACTTATCTTTTATTTTTTTACGCGTTAACATTAAGCGCGGATAATCTTCCCCAACGGTTAATTTGAGGTAAGAATAACTTTTATCGTCCTTTAACATGCTGTTAAAAAACGGTTTATATTGTTTGATTAATTTATTTTCAAGCAAAAGCGCATCACGTTCGCTTGCGCAAACAACAAAATCAATTTGTGAAATTAAAGGAATTAAAGCGGCAATTTTCCATCCACGTGTTTGTTCTTCATGACCGCTAAAGTATTGCGCAACACGCCGCTTGATATTTATTGCTTTACCCACATATAAAACTGCCCCCTGCTTGTCCTTCATCAAATAGACTCCGGGAGCAGAGGGCAGTATTGAGATATTTAAATTATCTACCACCTGATAAAACCTTAAAGTCAGCAGGATCAGTTGATGACATTAAGGCTTCCTCATAAGTAAGTTTTTTCTCTTTATATAAATCATACAAACATTGGTTCATTGTATGCATACCCTCTTTAAAACTTGTTTGCATGGTATGAATTAATTGCTCGGTCTTTTTATCACGGATAACAGACCTTACGGCATTATTAGCCAACAAAATTTCCGTTACCAAGATACGGTGAGCACTCAAAGAACTCTTTAATAACTGTTGGGATATAACTGCTTCCAAAACGAAAGATAATTGAGAGCGTGCCTGGCCTTGTTGTTCCGGTGGGAACAAGTCAATAATACGGTTAATTGTCTGCACTGCATCACTTGTGTGAAGTGTACCGAAGACTAAGTGCCCTGTTTCTGCGGCATTCATAGCCTGTTGTGCGGTTTCAAGGTCGCGGATTTCGCCGATAAGAATAACATCAGGATCTTGCCTTAAAACATATTTTAAAGCATTTCCGTAGCTAATAGTATCTTGGCCGATTTCGCGTTGGTTAACAATACTCTTTTTATGAGGGTGAACATATTCTACCGGGTCTTCAACGGTAACGATATGATAACTGTAAGTTTCATTAATATAGTTTATCATACTTGCAAGAGTTGTTGATTTACCTGAACCTGTCGGGCCTGTAACCAAAATTAAACCTTTAGACAAGTTTACCAATTTATCTATTGCCGTAGGCAAATTAAGTTCCCTGAAATTTCTGAAACCTTGTGGGATTTGCCTTATAACTACAGCAACATGCCCCATCTGCCTAAAAACGTTAACACGCATACGCCCAAAACCTTTCATTGCAATAGCAAAGTCAAGTTCATTAGTTTGTTCATAGCGTCGTTTTTGGTCTTCACTCATAAATGAATAAATTAATTGACGGACGGAATCATGTGTTAAAGCCTCAAAGGGTGTAGCATATAAATTACCTTCAACACGCAATACCGGCGGTATACCTACTGTTAAGTGCAAATCTGATGCACCTTTTTCCTTCATTAAAGTAAACAACTCTTCCATTGATACCATTTTAAGACCCTCCTTTTATGCAAGTAAATCTAAAGTAATATTATTTAAAGCCCCTGTAATCTTTTTCTGATCAACATCCACTCTAAAAAGATAGACATAAGGCTCGCTCCTGACTTTAGAAGCAAAAAATTCAACTATATACACATTATCGGTAAAAGGTTTAGCGGACCAAGAACTGCTATACTCCGCACCGTAAGTATTCTGCAAATATTCCCCTATTGTTTTACCTTTGCTTGAAAGTTTTGTATTCTTAACAATATTTATAACCTGTTCCTCATAACTGGCAGAGGCAGGCTTAATTGTTTCCCCTTCCGCAGCAATTGTAGACGGTAAAGATTGTTCTTCTTGGACTTCGGGAATTAAATCATTATCCTCTTTAACAATATTATCATAGTTATCGTTAGTTGTTGCTTGTGTATTATTGTCTTGCGTATTATTTGTGTTTTCGCTCATCACATTCCAAAACGCCATACATAAAGCAACAGCTACCACCATTAGAACTAAAAAGGAAATGATGAACAATAAATCACTGGACTTGCGTCTCTTAACACGACCATCACTGGAACTGAGAATTTTATTATTTGAAATATCTACTAAATCTTTATCTCTGTTTTTAACGCTGCTAATTTCCTTAATATCATAAGGTTTTTGAGGTATATCTATTTTATCAACTTTCCTTTTACTTAAATCTTCTCCGACTTCATAATTGGGAACATTTAAAGAATCTTTATCAGCACCGATCAACCTATGGGCAGGTAAATCTTCAAGCAAATTATCTTCTTTATAAGCAATATTGAAAGTGTGATCTTTTACATCTTCATCTTCTTCAAGATCTGTTTCTTTATCCAAATCAGATAGTTGGCTCATAACTTCGCTGAAAGATATTTCATCATTAACAGTACCTGTTACGGTTGAAGATGTATCTTCTAAAGGCGGCAAAGTTTGGGAGATTTGCTTATCTTCTTGTTTCACATTAGGAATAGCTGATAATTCATCTTTATCTTGGGTATTTACTATAGGTTTAGCTTCTTTAATGGTAAAAATTTCTTTTTCAAGGGATGCCTGAAATTCCGGATAAGCAGAAGCAGGCTTCCATGCGGCACCTTGCTCTGCCTTATCTTCCGGGCAAACTAAAAGATCACCCGAAAAATCATTTCCTTTTATTATTTCCTCTACCTCAAAAGGGCCGAGGATTTCCACTCCTTTTAAATATAAAAATTTCATATCTCCCCTAATACCTATAGTTTAGCAATATTTTAGCACATCTTGCAAGCGTTTTAAAACTAAATCTTTACCAAGGTATTCAAGCATCTTAAACAAGGTAGGCCCATTAGTCCTGCCTGAAACAGCCACACGAAGAGGATGAAACACTTGCCCTGTTTTTAAACCGCTTTCTTTTGCTTTTTGGCGAGCAATACTTTCCAAGGTTTCGGCTTTAAAGTCCGGTGCATCTTTGTAACTGCTGTACATAAGTTCTATTGCCTGTTTTGCAGTAGGTGCTTTAAAAACTTTATTTATTGCTTCTTCTTCATACTTAACGGGATTAAAGAAAAATTCAATTAACCCCGGGATTTCCTTTAAGGTCTTATATTTTTCCTGTTCAAGCAAAATTACTTTTGTTAAAGTTTCTTCATCAATATTTTTGGCAATGCCTGCTTCATCAATGAAAGGTTTGGCAGCATCATATAATTCCTTAGGAGAAAGTTGGCGTATATAATCGCCGTTCATCCAGGTAAGTTTTACAGTATCAAAAACAGCAGGGCTTTTTTGGCAGCCGGCAATATCAAATTTTTGTTCAAGTTCACCTTTAGCAAAAATTTGTTGGGAATCTGATGTACTCCAACCGAGCAAAGCCAAATAATTGATTAAAGCCTGTGGTAAAAACCCTTGTTTTTTATATTCCAAAACACTGGTATCACCATGGCGTTTGGACAGTTTTGTACCGTCGGGCCCATGAATCATTGAAAGATGCGCCATTATAGGATGTTCCCAACCGAGTGCTTTATAAATTTGGATTTGCGCAGGGGTATTGGAAATATGGTCATCGCCTCTTATAACATGTGTCATACCCATTAAATGGTCATCAATAACACAAGCAAAATTATAAGTAGGGTAACCGCTGGTTTTTTGGATAACAAGGTCATATAAATCTTTGTTTGCAAAGCGAACTTCACCGCGAATTAAATCATGGAAAACAGTCTCCCCTTCCGTAGGCATTTTAAAGCGGATAACATATTTTTTACCTTGTGCTTCAAGTTCCGCTTGTTGTTCTTTTGTTAGATTACGGCATTTGCCCGGATAGCGCGGTGGGCGGTGTTCTTTTGCGGCTTGGGCGCGCATTTCCTCAAGTTCTTCCGGAGTGCAGTAACATTTATATGCAAGGCCTTTCTCCAAAAGATAATCAATATATTTTTTGTATAAGCCTTGGTCGGCACGTTCCGCTTGAAAGTACGGGGAGTGTTCCCCCTTAAAAGTACCGTCTTGGAACGGGCCTTCATCCCATTTTAAACCGGCCCAAGTTAAGCCTTCAAAAATTGCTTTTACTGATTCCTGTGTTGAACGTTCTTCATCGGTATCTTCAATTCTTAAAATAAAAGTGCCGCCTGTTTTCTTAGCAAATAGATAGTTAAATAAAGCAGTCCTTAAACCGCCGATATGTAAATACCCTGTCGGGGAGGGTGCGAAACGAACTCTTGTTTTCATAAAAAAATAAAACCTCTGTGCATTTAGTTTATAAATATATTATACTTTATTAAGAGGGATATTTTAAGGAGGTCTTATGCAAGTTAGAATTATTGCCACAGGCGGAACCTTTGATAAAGAATATAATGAACTAACCGGGGAATTGTTTTTTAGGAAGACGCACTTGCCTGAAATTTTAAAAGTGGGGCGCTGCCATTTGCCCGTAAAAATAACAACTTTAATGATGAAGGACAGTCTTTTTATGACTGAAAAAGACAGGAAAGAAATTCTAAAAACCTGCCAAGCAGTTAAAGAAAAATCTTTAGTCATCACCCATGGAACTGATACTATGGAAAAAACTGCCATGTATCTTGGCCCCAAAATTAAAGATAAAACCGTAATTTTAACAGGTGCAATGATACCGTATAAATTCGGTTCATCCGACGGTATTTTTAATTTAGCAAGCGCGATATCTTTCGCACAGGCTTTACCTTACGGCGTGTATGTAGCAATGAACGGGAAATTATTTAACTTCAATAACGTCACAAAAAATAAAAAAATTGGTGTTTTTGAAAACAAAAAATAAAATGTTTTTATTTATCGCAATTCTTATTTTTTTCCTGATGCATGTTGTGGTGATATTTTGGTTTTGCCAAAATACACCTGTGCTTACTTTAAATACAATAACGAAATTACTGCCGTTATTACTTACAAGCGGATATATTGCACTTTTTGCTTTTGCCAAAAAAATAAATTCTTGGCCGCTGGAAACTGTTTTGCTTACTTACTTAGGTGCTTTATTTTTGGCCTTTTGTTTAGTTTTGGGAATTGTTACACTTACTTTAATTTTAAAAATCTTTCATATAACTTTACCGAGTAATTTAGGCTTTTTGGCTTTGGGAATTTGGCTGATTATTGTGCTTATAAGTTTACATACAGCCGCAAAACCGCCGAAGATAACCAATATAAGTTTTGATGCACCCAATATTAAACAAGATATAAAAATTATATTTGTTTCAGACACTCATTTCGGTGCAACAGTCAGTTTAAAAAGAGCAAAAAGTTTAAAACAAATTATAGAAAATAATAAGCCTGATTTAATTGTTTTTACAGGTGATATTTTTGAAACAGATTTTAAAAACAGTATCCCTTTTGCCGAAGTTTTTGCAGATATTTTACCAGGTAAAAAATTCGGGGTTTTAGGAAACCACGAATATTATCAGGGCCTTAATAATGCAAGGCAGTCTTTTAAAAAAGCCGGTATAAATCTGCTGGAAAATAAAAGTGAAAATGCCGAGGGTATAAACATTATCGGCATAAACGATATAAAAACAGCGCGCATTTCGCGACAAGAATTTGAAAACATTTTAAGACGCGAAGTAAAACAAAACAAATTCAATTTACTTTTAACCCATACCCCTTTATATTTTGAAGAAGCAGTAAATAACGGTATTAACCTTATGTTAAGCGGGCATAACCATGATGGGCAAATTTGGCCTTTTAATTTTCTTGTTCGTTTAACAAACTCTTATTTATACGGTCATTTTAAATCAGGGCAAGCAAATTTATTTGTAACTGCAGGGACATTTTTTTGGGGTCCGCCCATCAGGTTTTTAACAAACAATGAAGTCGTGTTGATAACTTTAAAAGGGGCGAAATAATGAATATAAAAAAAATTATAATCGCACTTTGTTTGTGTTTTATTTTTTATCCTTTACATGCACAAAAAAATTTTGATGAACTTACTTTAGAGGAAAAAATAGGGCAAACACTTTTTGTCTATGCCGATATAAATAATGCGGAAAAGTTTAAATTGCCGATACAAAAAGGATTGGTAGGCGGGGTGTTGATACAATGGGGTAATTATTCCAAAGAAGAAACAAAAAAGTTTATAGCAAAACTGCAGGGCTGGGCAAAAGGAAGCCCAAATAAAATCCCTCTTTTAATTGCCATTGATTATGAAGGTGGCACCGTTTACAGCCCAAGAACTTTGGGCCTTCCTTTTTTGCTTTCCAATATGCTGATAGCAGCTGCAAATAATTATGAAGACACACAAACAATGTTCTATATTATCGCCCAAGAATTAAAAAATTTGGGGATACATATTAACTTTTCCCCGGTAATAGATGTTAACGTAAACCCAAATAATCCGATAATAGGTGTCCGATCCTTTGGGAGTAATAAAGAAATTGTGGCTTCTATGGGCAGTGCGATAATAAACGGCTTACAAAAAGGGGGTGTAGTATCTGTTGCAAAACATTTTCCCGGACATGGGGAAACAAATATTGACACACATAAAACTTTGGCAATATTTAACGATACTGAACAAGAATTTTATAATATACACTTATATCCTTTCAAACAGGCCATTGATGCAAATGTGAAAGGAATTATGACCGCCCATATAAGATACCCTTTTTTAGATAATAAACTTGCCACTTATTCGCCTGTTATTTTAACTGATTTACTAAAAAAACAACTCGGCTTTAAGGGCCTGATTTTTACGGATGGCTTGGATATGAAAGGTGCTTTGCTTGATGATATTTCAAAAGCGGCGGCTTTATCAATAAAAGCGGGGGCTGATGTTGCTTTAATAGCAAGGGAAAACCCGCAAAAAGCCATAAAAACGATAAAAGAAAGAGTACCCAACATACGTATAAATGATGCTGCACAAAAAGTTTATAATCTTAAAAAGGAATTAAATTTATTTTCCCAAACTTTAAATCCGGAAAGTAACAAAGTTGATAAGGCTTTTGAATTTTTTGCCAAAGAAATAACAAAACGTGCCGTAACTTTAGTTAAAAACGAAGACAATTTAATACCGTATAAAACAACAAATGCAAAACCTAAATTATGTGCAGTATTTTTTGCACCGACGCGTTTTGCCAACCAGCTTACTTATTTTGTTAAACCCTTCTTAGAACAAAATTTTGAAGTTAGTTATTATAATGCTGCCTTAACCCCAAAACAAAAAGATTTTGAAAGGGCTAAATCTTGTGCTGCCGCAAAGGACCTTGTGGTAATAGGCAGTTTACAGTGGGCAAATAAAGAAATACAACCCCAAAAACAAATAATAGACAGTTTAATTAAATCAAATAAAAATACTGTATTGTTATCTTTAATGAGTCCCTATGATATAAAAAATTATCCTCAGGCAAAAACTGTAATGGCTTTATACGGAATTAATAAATTTTCCGCTACAATCGCAGCAGAAATTATTATGGGCAAAAGACAGGCACAGGGCAATTTGCCAATTTCCTTTTAAATAGTTATAATAAATTGTGGAGGTTTTATGAAACATTTTATTCTTACCGTTTTATTATTGGCTGCCATTGCCGCCAATGCCCAAATGAATGTGGAAGAAATTTCTTATATTCCTTCCCGTTCGGGCTATTACAATAATCTTATAGTTAAAGGGAATGCAAATATAAATCAATTGGAAATGGGCAGCTTTCCGCTTAATATACGAAGTTACGGCTCTTTGTTAAAATTAAATTTCCCTACTGATGTAAATATACCGATAACCAATGTTAATAT
>CAMUXX010000019.1 GCA_947164805.1 uncultured Elusimicrobia bacterium
CTCAAACATTTTTGGCAAGAGAAGGCATTTTTTAAATTCTTCTTAAGCCCTAAAAAGTTGGGTTTAAATTGTACCATCCCGGCGGAGGTAAAAAGCAAAGTCGGGTCTCCTTGCGGAACAAGGGGGCTTGAAGGTTGCTCTGTAAGGCCTTTTTCCTTGAAAAAAGCAGTAAAAGTTTTACGAATTTCTTGGCTTTCCATATATAAAATTATATCATATTAGTATGATCCGTTTTATAATTAACCCAAATGCAGGTAAACATAAAAACTTAAAAATGTTGGAAAATGATATTAAAAAACTTTTCCCGCAGGCAGAAATTATTTATACAAAATGTGCAGGGCATGCAAAAGAACTTGCGCTTGAAGCCGCACAAAAAAATTATAAAATTACTGTTGCAGTCGGCGGCGACGGCACAATAAATGAAGTTACACAAGGTTTGGTGAATTCTAAAACTGCTTTAGGGATTATTCCTTGTGGCAGCGGTAACGGTTTTGCTCGCATGATAAAAATGCCGCTTAAAGATAATTTGAAATGTTTGGAAATTATTAAACAAAACAACACTAAAAGAATTGATGTGGGGCGGGCAAATACTGAATACTTTTTAAATGTTGCCGGGCTTGGCTTTGATGCAATAATCGCACATAAATTTGCCACTTCAAAGCGGAGGGGGAAATTTCCTTACTTTAAAATAGGCATCAGGGAATTTTTTAGTTTCAAACCGCTAAAATATTCTTTAAATTTTGAGGGCGGTATAAAAAAGGAAATCAGCCCTTTATGTTTGGCCTTTGCAAACGGCAATCAATACGGTTGTGATTTTGTTATTGCACCAAAGGCCGTTTTAGATGACGGGTTTTTGGATATGGTTTCCGTAAAACCTGCAAATGTTTTTAAAATGATGCTTGGTTTACCTAATTTTTTAAAAGACGATATAAGCCCTGTTAAATTAACTCAAACGGAAAGAATAAAAAGTGTTGAAGTTATAAGTAAAACGCCGTTTTACTATCATATTGACGGCGAACCGCGCAAGGCCCAAGATAGATTAAAAATTACGGTCTTGCCAAAAAGTTTAACTATCATAGTTCCGGAGGAATAAATGGCAACACCCCACAAAAAAACAATTTATCGCAAACGCAGTTCAACCTCTAAACAAATTAAGTTTTGGGCAAGTGTGATTATTACCGTTATTTTGTACTTTATGCAACAGCAAGGCAAACCGCTTACGCAAACTGATTCTATGGAAAATCAGGTTTTTGAAAATGTTTCTATCGCTTCTGTTTATGACGGGGATACTTTTAAAATAAACCTTAACTGTTCCCTTGCCGTGTATTGCGAAAAGGTGCCTGTTCGTGTACGCGGTGTTGATACACCTGAAATAAAGGGCAAAACGGAACGCGAAAAGAAACTTGCCCAAAAAGCCAAGGAATTTACTAAAAATTTTTTATCACAAGAGCCAATAAATTTATCTGATTGCAGCCGCGATAAATATTTCCGCCTTCTTTGTAATGTTAAAAACGGGCAAGGTAAAAATTTGGCAAGTGAACTTATTAAACATAATTTAGGTTATTCTTACGACGGCGGCACAAAAAGCAATAAATATCAGTAAAAATTATTTTCTTGGTAAAAGGGCTTTAAGTGCCTTATATTTTTTGTTGAAGATATAAGTGAAAATTGTATTACTCCACACAAAAAACGGTGTTAAAAGCATTGTTCTATAAATTATTTTGCGGGCAAATTTAGGGTGGTATTTTATATCAAGCAAATTGCGGCTGCATAAAATTGCCTGGTATGTTTCAAGCGCCCACAAAGCAGGCCACATAACAGCAGCACGCGCAAATACTTTATAAAAAGGAATTTGTTTTACGAACTCAGGTGTAACTGAAATATTTTCAAGCCCGAAATGCAACCATTTATATACAATAGGTAAAAATAATTTATAATTTTTCTTTTCATGCAAATCTTGCGGCATAAGGCTGTGTTTTGTAAGGTCCACTATCGGCAAATAAATGCGGCCAAGCTTAATATCAGCAGCAATATCTTTTAAAATATTAGTTATTTGTAAGGCAATTCCGATTTGGCGAGCTTGATCAATAAACTTTTTATTCTTCTTACCGTTTAGTAAAAGTTTTGCCCAAAATACCCCCGGCGCACCAGCCATGGCAGCGCAATAGTCCTCAGTTTCTTTAGAACTCGGAACAGCTTTTATTAAATAAGGGGAATCCCCATCCGTAAAATAATTTAAATCCCAATCCATAGCATTTGATACGGCGGTTACAACTTCTAAGACATCATCTTGCTCGCGTTTATTTAAGTTCTTGTACGCATCAAGACATAGCGGTAAATTTTCAAGTAAAATAATTTCCTTTTCAAATTTTTGGTCCACACCCAAATTTAAAGCAAGATATTTGGCAAGAAGTTCTTTGTCTTGCGTTTTAACTAAATTAGGGTAATTACTGATAAAATAAATTCTATCTTTTAAAGGTAAAATGGGGGTATCTGCAATAGTATCGGCAATCCTGCAAAGCAGATATGCGACGGTAAAAACCTGCCTTTGCTTACGCGGCATAACTTTTGCGCTAAGATAAAGTGTGCGAGCATTTTCTTTTAAAAGTGTATCAAAATCCATATTATAATTTTAACATATTTGAATTTTATGAAGAAACAAAATTCAATTTTAGGTATAATATAGATATGGCAGATATAGATATCGAAACCACAATAAGTGATGTAAAATTATTTTTGGAAAAACTAAAGGGCGAACTCCCGGAAGTTTTTAATAAACCTACCCCGGCAACGGAGGGATCTGAAGCAGAAAAACAAACACAACCGGAACAGGAAACTGCGGGAAAGGTTTTATATTTAGGTAATTTATGCGACGTAGAATTAACTTTAAACCCCGAACAAAAACAACCCACAGTAGTTTTGGCAGATAATAAATTTTATATTACCTTAACAAGTAAAGAGCAAAATCCTTCAACACTTTGCGAAGATTTTTTACGCAGTAAAGCACTTGATTTTTTAACTGTACGCACCAAAGAACTTGCCGCAAAAATGGAAGTAACTTTTAATAATCTTACAGTTAAAGACCAAAAAAGTTTATGGGGCAGTTGCTCTCAAAAAAACAATTTAAACTTTTCATACCGCTTAATCAAAATGCCACGCGCAGTAATTGACTATTTAATCGTGCATGAACTTGCGCACCTTGTACATTTTGATCATAGCGCCGATTTTTGGGCTACTGTTGAAAAGTTTATACCGGATTATAAACAACACCGCCGCTGGCTTAACAATAATAAATATGCCGTTATGGCCCAGAGTAATGTTTCTTTAGAAAATTTAAAACCAAATGAAACAAATTCAGGCGGTGAAAATAATGTTTAAAAAAATTATTTTTACTTTGTTTGCCTGCCTTCTTTTTTGCTTAAGTTTTGCAGCAGAAACTTTGCCGATAATATTTCAGGGTAAAAATAAAACGCCTATTGCAATAAAAACTATTGATGGGGAAGTTTTTGTCGAAGCACGCGAAATGGCAAAATATTTACGTTTGCAAACAAATCTTTTTTGGAATTCCGGTCAACTTAATTTACATGGTAAAAACGGTTTTTTTGCTACTTTAAGGCAAGGGGAAAGTTTCGCAACTGTCAAAGGTAAGCGCGAAACACTTACTGCAGATTCTTTTATGGATAAGCGTTCCTTATATGTACCCATAACTTTTTTTACCGAAGGTGCAGGTTTTACAGCCGGAAATTTTCAAGCCGCTTTTGACGGTGAAAAAATTATTATTGAAAAGGCCGGCCAGCTGCCCGTAATAGAAAAGAAGAAGAAAGAAGAAGCCTCATACCCAGACAAAACTGAAACTAAAGAGGAAGTAAAAGAAGAAATTGAAGAAGTAGACGGTGAATTTTTTAAACAAATCCCCGGCACAAATCTGCCTGCACCCACCGTTATAAATAAACTTGATACATCCAAAAAGAATTTACCATTTGTTCCAATAGACTTTAAAAAAGAAAATGTTTTGCGTGTTTGCATTGATGCAGGCCATGGCGGTAAGGACCCAGGTGCAAATTACCGCGGTATTGCAAGGGAAAAGGAACTTAATTTAATTGTAGCCAAAGAACTTGAAAAACTTTTAAAGAAAAACAAAAAAATACAAATTAAAATGACGCGCGATAAAGATGTATTCATTCCGCTTGGAACGCGTGCAAAAATTGCAAATGAGTTTAAGGCAGATATTTTTGTTTCCATCCATGCAAATGCTGCGCCAAATAAAAAAGCAAAAGGGTTTGAAGTTTATTTCCGTTCAGATAAGGCTTCGGATAAAGAGGCCGCCCATACAGCAGCCCTTGAAAACGAAGCCTTAAATTATGAAGAAAAGGGCATTGGTAATATCACTTATGCCGATTTACTTTTAAATTCCCTTGCTACAAATGAAAATATAAATGAAAGTTCAAAACTTGCCGCACGTATAAGAAACGGTGTGTCGGATAAAAGCAGAAGTATAGGTATAAACGTGAGTACGGAAAAGAGTATTAAACAAGCTAATTTCTATGTTTTACAAGGTGTAAAAGCACCATCTGTATTGGTAGAAATGGGCTATGTAACAAATAAGGACGATAAAAAACGCCTTAATAATAAAAAGATTTTACAAATAATGGCTATGGCTATCAACAACGGTATTTTGACTTATGCCCGCCAAGAAGGTTGGAAGATTTAATATTCTCATAATTTGATATAATTTATATATATGTCTATCGCAAACTTTAAAGAAATTGATGCCCGTCAACAAAAACGCTGGCAAGAGGCAAAACTTTTCAAAACAGGCAAATTGCCTAAATCTAACAAAAAATTTTATTGTTTAGATATGTTCCCTTACCCATCAGGGCAAGGTTTACATGTAGGCCATCCGGAAGGTTATACTGCTTCCGATATTTTGGTCCGCTTTAAAAGGATGAACGGTTATTCCGTTTTGCACCCAATGGGCTGGGATGCTTTCGGTTTACCTGCAGAAAATTATGCAATAGCAACAGGCGTTCACCCGGCAATTACAACACAAAAAAATATTGATAATTTCCGCCGTCAGATTAAATCTTTCGGTATGGCTTATGATTGGGACCGTGAAATTAATACAACTTCCCCAGAATATTATAAATGGACACAATGGATATTTTTACAATTATATAAAAAAGGGCTTGCCTATCAAAGTACAGTACCAATAAATTGGTGCCCGTCTTGTAAAACAGGGCTTGCAAATGAAGAAGTTTTCGGCGGGCGCTGCGAACGCTGCCAGACACCTATTGAGAAGAAAAATTTGCGCCAATGGATGTTAAAAATTACAGCTTATGCGCCGCGCCTTTTGGAAGATTTGGAAGGGCTTGATTGGCCTGCCTCTACACTTTTAATGCAAAAAAATTGGATAGGCGAGTCCAACGGTGCTGAAGTTACTTTTAAAGTTGCCAATTCTGATGCACAAGTTACGGTTTTTACAACGCGCCCGGATACACTTTTCGGTGCTACTTATATGGTTCTTGCACCGGAGCATGAACTTGTTTCAAAAATTACTACACCTGAGCAAAAGGAAGCCGTTTTGGCTTATCAAAAGCAAGCAGTCGCAAAAAGTGATATTGAGCGTGCCGACGCAGAAAAAGAAAAAACAGGTGCATTTACCGGTGCATACGCAATAAACCCCGTCAACAATAAACAAATCCCAATTTGGATTGCAGACTATGTTTTGACAGGTTACGGCACGGGGGCAATTATGGCAGTCCCTGCCCATGATACTCGTGATTATGCTTTTGCCAAAAAATTTAATTTGCCTTTAATTGAAGTTATCTCCGGTGGCGATATTAGTAAAGAAGCCTATACCGAAGACGGTAAACTTGTAAATTCCGGCTTTTTGGACGGTTTAAATGTTAATGACGCAAAAGCAAAAATGATTAAGTTTTTGGAAGAAAACAATATCGGTAAAGCCAAAACAACTTACCGCTTACGTGACTGGGTGTTTTCCCGCCAACGCTATTGGGGGGAACCTATCCCAATAGTGCATTGTGAAAAATGCGGCGTTGTCCCTTTACCGGAAAGTGAACTCCCACTTCGTTTGCCTGATATGGAAAAATTTGAACCGAGCGGTACAGGTGAATCACCCCTTGCAAATGTTGAAAGTTGGGTAAACACCACTTGCCCTATTTGCGGAGGTAAAGCAAAACGCGAAACAAACACCATGCCCCAATGGGCCGGCTCATGTTGGTACTATTTAAGGTATATGGACCCACAAAATAATAATGCTTTTGTTGATAAAGAGATTGAAAAAGCCTGGGGCCCGGTTGATTGTTATATCGGCGGTGCGGAGCATGCCGTTTTACACCTTTTATACGCACGCTTTTGGCATAAAGTTTTATTTGATTTGGGTTTAGTTCATACCAAAGAACCTTTTGCCAAACTTCGCCATCAGGGCATGATACTTGCATTTTCTTACCGCGATAAAAACGGCTCTTATCATCCTTATGAAGATATTGATTTTAAAGATCCCAAAAACCCTTGCTTAAAAGACGGCGGCGGTGCTTTAACTTCAATGGTTGAAAAGATGAGCAAAAGCAAGAAAAATGTTATTAACCCCGATGAAATTTTGAGCGAATACGGCGCCGATGCCTTTAGATGTTATGAAATGTTTATGGGCCCTTTTGATGCCAGCAAACCTTGGGATACAAAGGGTATTGAAGGTATTTCCCGTTTCTTAAAACGTATTTTTGCTTGGGCGGAAGATCTTAAAATTACAGATATCAAAATGCCGCAAGAACTTGAGATTTTAAAAAATAAAACCATCAAGAAAGTTACTGAAGATATTGAAAACTTTAGTTTTAATACGGCAATTTCCGCTATGATGATTTTCTTTAATGAACTAGGTAAATATAAAGAAGTTAACCAAGATATGTTTGCGAGTTTTATGAAGATCTTACACCCATTTGCCCCGCATTTAACCGAAGAACTTTGGCAGCAGGCCGGGAATAAAACTTTCCTCTTAAATGAAGCTTGGCCTACGGTTAATGCGGAAATGCTTAAAGAAGAACAACTTGAAATGGGTGTTCAAATAAACGGCAAAATTAAAGACAGGGTTAAAATACCTGCAAGCGCAACTAAAGAAATTCAGCAAGAGGCGGCATTAAATTCCGCCAAAATAAAAGCCTTGCTTGAAGGGCAAGAAATAATTAAAATTATAGTAGTGCCGCTGAAAATGGTAAGCATAGTTGTAAAACCAAAAAAATAACGGAGTGTTTATGAAAAAACTCAGCCTTTTAGGTTTAATTTTAGCATTTTGCGCGTGTAACAGTTTGCAAGATGTATATTACCGCCCAAATGCACAAATTATGCCGCAACATATAACAAAAATTCATGTTAGACCCATTATTAACCGAACGGAAGTTTTTGCTTTGGAAGACCGCCTTGTGATTGAAGTTGTAGATGAGTTTTTAAGGAACGGTGCTTACAGTATTACCCAAGAAGATCAGGCCGACGGCATTTTGGCCGGCGAAATTTTACGCTATATTTTAATACCTGTTCAATATGACACACAACTTGTTCCGACAGTTTACCGTATGGAAGTCTTGTTAAACCTTCGTTTTATTGACAAAAATTCCCAGGAAACTATTTGGATGGAGCCTGCACTCCAGCAAATTTACATTTATTCCGCATCCACTTTGGATGGAGGTATGACAGAAGAACAGGCCCGTGAAGAACTTTGGAAAAACTTCGCTAAAATGATAGTTAAACGCACTGTGGAAGGTTTTGGTTCAGTTGCAAGTCCGACACGTCAACAAAATCAGCTTAACCCCGATCAAACAACAATAACAAAATAGTTATGAAAAAGTTAACTGAAGAACAACTTAAAAAAAGTATTATCTCAGGGGATATTGCACCGGTTTATTTGTTCAGCGGTGATGATGTTTTCAGAAAGCAAGAAGTAACAAAGCAAATTATTGCCACTTTACGAACTGATGAGTTTAATTTAACCCAAGAAGACTGCCAACAAACAAAAGATATCGGAGAGGTTTTAACATTGGCAAATACCATGCCTGCTTTTGCAGACAGGCGCGTAATTATCTTAAATAATATTGATAAACTTACCAAAAACCCGATGGCCGCACTTGTTAATTATTTGCAGAACCCTCTAAACACAACTTGTTTGGTTTTATATCATAATGATTATAAAAAGTTTAAGAAAGATAAGGCATTAACTTCTGCTTTAAGTGAGGATTCTGCCGAAGTACTTTTTGACGAATTAAAAGGCGCAAGTTTACAAAAATGGCTTAAAGACAATTTTGCTGCCAAAGGTTTAAAAATAGATAGTGACACTTTATTTATGCTAGAAGAACTTGTCGGATCGGACCTAAATGCCCTGACAATGGAAATTGAGAAACTTTCGCTTTTACTTGCAAAACGTGAAGATAAAACAGTAACTGAAGAAGACTTACTTTCAAGCATAGGGTATTCTAAAGAGGAAAACCCTTTTGCACTAAATAATGCCGTCCTATCTTTAAATAAAAGGGAAGCGTTAAGAATAATTGATAACCTTTTAAAAGCAGGGGAAGAACCTATCGCAATTTTAAATAAAATTAGTAACCCGGCGATGAAACTTTTTAGAATAAAACGTCTTGCGGAAGCAGGTATTCCAACCTTTCAAATAACTTCGGCTGCCGGGCTTATGCCGTGGGAGACACGCCTTATAAGTGTAGCGCGCAATTTGCCGCCAAGTGCCGTTATGTTGAGGGCGATAGATAAAATTATTGAAGCGGACCTTGCTTTTAAAACTTCAACAGCCGATAATGCCGGCGTAGTTCTAAAAGGTTTAATACTGTCTTTACTTCCTAATTAGTTTGTGCTGTATCTGTTGTTACGGTATTTACCGTTACGGTAGATATTGCTTTTGCCGTATCGGTTGAAGATGCCAAAACTTCGGTATTTTGAAATGTTTGAGTGCTTGTAATAATGTGTTGCTTTTCCTCTTTAATAACCAAAACCTCTTTTGGTGTTTCACGCGGATATAAAGTTTCAATTAATTCAATAAATTTTTTATATTCTTCACGCACTTTTATATACTGGGCAGTATTTTCGGGTTGAATTTGAAGTTTCAAAAGTTCCAAAGAATAATTTGCCGCCGCCTCTTTGTAATAAAGTTGAACAAGTGTTCTTTTAAAATTATTTTCAAAACCTATAATTTCCTCTTGATCTTGCCCGGAAGAAATTAAAATATTCTTATATTTGTCTGCCTCTTTTAAAACCGTATCAATTTGCGGTACATTATCTACGTTAAAAGATGCCTTCGGTTTTTGTGGAACGACTATGCTTTTTTGGTCAAAGTTCTTCTGCGGAAGGTACACATTGCCGATAATAACCCCCGCCATAAAAATAACTGAAATAATTAATAATCGCAACAGGTTTGCCATATATAAATTATACAAAAAATTATTTATACTTATAAAACCCCCGGCACAACCGGGGGAGTAATAATAATATGTTAGATAAATAAATTACATTGCGACTTTGAAGCGTTCGCCTTGGTATGCAAGTACTGCCGAACTGCTTTTTACCTTGATAACTTTTACTTTGATATTGTTAATATCAAAGCCGCATTCTTCTATTTCTTGAACTTTTGCTTTTTCGGTATCTTTTAATTTAACGGCAAGTTCACTGCCTTTTGAGGCAACTTTGCCGTTGATTATTGCATCACTTCCCATAATACCGTCAAGTTTTACACTTTTGCTGATTATTCTTGAAGGATGGCGTTTTAATTCATCACACAATATTTTTTTGCGTAAGGCTTCTTGTCTTTCTTTTTCAATGCGTTCTTTTTCTTCTTGCAATCTTTTCAATTCCGCAAGCCTTTCAGCTTCTTTAGCTGCCTCTATTTTAAATGCTTCTTCTTTAGAAATGAAAGGGCTTTTTGTGTTTTTGCTTGTTTTAAATTCAACCTTTTTTGCGGGTGCGACTGGTACCGCTTTTACTTCGGTTTTTGCCTCTTGCGCAAACAGAAAAAGCGGGATTCCTAGAACTAATAGACTTAATAATAATTTCTTTTTCATAATTTTTCTCCTTTTAGAAACTATAGGGATCATGTCCTTCAACTTTAATAAAATTTGCTTTATTAGTACTTTTACCGGCAAAGGATACTCTAACACCTTTTTTTTCAAGCATCTTCAAGCCATTGGCAGCATCTGTATTTCCCGGGTTTAAATTAAGCGCTGCTTCCCATTCATCTCTCGCTTTTTCATATTCACCTTGTGAAAAAGCAGCCAAACCCAAACGATAATGTTTATCTGATGCTATACGTGCTGCTTTCGAAACTCTAACATCCGTTTGGTTAATAATCTCATTCCCTTTTTGATATTCTTGACAAGGCCCTATTACACAACCGCTGGCTGCACGCATAAATTTTGCATTACCGAAGAATTTTTTACAAGCATCTATTGCGTTTTGGTCATTTTGTAAGGCTTGGCAAGTTATCTTATCATAGTTAGTAGAGTTCGTGTAACGGTATGCCCAAACTATGGAATTTGTTCCGTCTTTTGTGATTGCATAAACATATCTGCCGTTGGAATAATTCAATGTTCTTAATCCGGTTATATCTATCGGTTTAAGATAGGAAGTATAATGCCCATGTTCCTGATAATATTCTTCTTCCAAGGCAACAACTTCTTTAATAACTTTTGCCGCCTTTTCTATATTTTTCACTTTCTCATTAATGGAAGAAGGACTATACGGAGGGCGTGATATATGTATATGTGGTGGCCTAACCACTTGTACATCTTCGCTGTACACATTTCCAACCCTTTCCGTTTCTTTCGGCAAGGCCGAATATAAGGACACAATTTTTACAAAGTCTGCCCTGTAACCTTCGGTATCTTCGCCTTTGGCTTTGCGTGCTTCCTCAAGAACCTTTTCAATGTCGG
>CAMUXX010000020.1 GCA_947164805.1 uncultured Elusimicrobia bacterium
CCTCTAGAATAACTGCGCTTTCTATAAATCGAACTAGCCAAAATTATAGTGTCCAAATTACATACTTTTGGGCAGAGTCTTAATAAAAAATTACGAATTATAAATTAGTTTTTCTGTTGCCTTGGGCATCATAAGCAAAGACTTGACCGGTAGGCAAAGTGATTTTTATGTCACCGCTTCTATCCCAAAGACTGTTTGAAACATGAAGATTTGTACCATCAGAAAGTTGATAACCCCATGAGCCACCGTCCCTATACATAGTAGAATAGGTAACACTCAAACCCATTTTTTTGAGTTTGGCATTGCGTTCTTCTTTTTTACTTTCTGTACCGAGTTTGAAAAGTTGTGCTACTTTCCAGCAGTCGTATTTGCTTATTTTGCAAACTTGTGTATTTGTCTTTTCCGTTGCTTGAGGCTGAACTTTTTCCGACTCTTGTTCAGGTGCAAAATACTCTTTAGCAATTTTATCTATTTCCTCTTTGCTCATCGTGGAATTTTGGGTGGTAGCGGTGCACCCTACTACACATAAAGTTAATACTAAAAACAAAATCGATTTCTTCATTTATAAACTCCTTTTATATCTTGCTTTTATTTTAGCATATTATTATTTGCAGTAAAAAATACCCTCTAGTTTGCGCTAAAGGGTGTTTTGTTTGATAAATATTTGTTAAATACTTACTAAAACTTATTGTTCTCTATTCCGTATTGCATTGTCGCCATACCGGCATCTACAAGGCCTTTTAAGAAGGTTTTGCCTAAGCTGTCGCCGTCATTAGCGGCTTGCGCCCGTTCTGCTTCTTTACGGGCAAAGTATTTTTCAATATCGGCTTCATCTTGCTTGGTAAGTGTCGCACCGTATTGCTGTAATAAATTTGCAAGTTGTTCATTTCGCATTTTTTTAGCATACATTAACGGGGTTGAATTATAAGCATTGCGGATATTTGGGTCTGCGCCTGCTTCTAATAATAAAATAGTTTTCTTTTCCCAACGCGGACCACGAAGAATATTTTCATATAACGGTGTCCTGCCGAATATATTACGTGCATTTATATCTGCCCCGTGTTTAAGCAAGAAGGCAAAAGTATCTGCACCTTCATTATCTTGAAGTACGAAAATATTATGCAATACGGTATTACCCATACCGTCAACGGCATTGATGTCGGCACCGGCATCTAAAAGTAATTGAGCTATTTTCGGTTCCCCATATGCGTACATTAGAGGGGTTCTGCCGTATGCATCTTTGTCACTATTGGAATAACTTGCTTCAAAGTTTGCTCCCACGTCGTAAGTAGCATCGGGGCTTACACCTTCGGCAAGCAATTGCTTAACTTTATCTGCTTTTATTTTGGATGCAGCATCTATTAATTTCTTGTCTTTTTTATGTTTTTCTTTTGTGGCTTTTTGGGCTTCTTTAATAAGTCTTATTTTTTCTTTATTACCACTGCTCTTTGCCACTTGCAAAGGGTTTTTGCCAAACCCGTCAATACGCCAAGGGTCCGCACCGGCTTTGAGTAGAACTTCTACAATTTTGGGGGAATTAGTGGCCTTGCTTATAATTGCTATCCTTAAAGGAGAACCGCCGGGAGCATAAAATTTATTTACGTCCGCACCTTGTTTGATAATTTCTTCAACTACTTCAACACTATTTTGTTCTACTGCACGATTGAGAGCATTGTCACATACATAAAAACTATTTTTTTTATAAACAGAACAGTGTACTAAATTAACATCAGGTTTTTCTTTTAAAATACGGAAAATAACCTCAGAATTATTTACTTTGTTTAAGGCAGATAAAAGAGGAATTGATTTTTTCCAATTTACATCAGCACCTGCATATAAAAGCATATCAACGGAAGCCAAATCACCTTTATAAGCCGCCCAATTTAAAGGGGTGTCCCCATTTTCATCGGAAACATTTGGGTTAACACCTTGTTCCAAAAGGCCGCGGACTTGTGAGGCATTACCTTCTTTGGCGGCCTCTATCAAAGCCCGTTCGTAACGCTTCTGTTGCTCTTCCTTGGTAAGTTTCTTAGGTGCTTGAGCGGCCTTCATAGCTTTATATGCTTTTATGATGGCTTGAATTTCAGCATCATCGGCATCTTGTGCTTGCGCAAACCCTGCACATAACAAAAATGTTAGAACTAATAAACTTAATTTTTTCATGCTCTCTCCTTAAAATTTAGCGGGTTAAACCCATTTGAATAACATTTAATAACCCTTGTGCAAAAGCCGCATCTTGCTGGTTTTGGGCTGCTGCTTTTTGTTCCCTTTTAACTCTTTCTATTTCTTGTTGGGCAAACCATTTTCATTTTCCGCTTCATCTTGCTTGGTAAGTTTTGCTCCGTATTGCTCTAATAAATTTGCAAGTTCTGTATTGCGGTTTCTTTTTGCATACATCAGCGGAGATATACCGTACACATTGCGGATATTAGGGTCAGCACCTTCTTCTAATAGTTGCCTCACCGTTTGTTCTCCATCCCTTCCGCGCAAAATATGGCGAAATAGCGGTGTATGCCCATATACATTACGGGCATTTATATTTGCACCGTGTTTGAGTAAAAACGGGATAGCCTCTACATCTTTTGGATTTTTCTTATCACACAAAAATGTGTGTAATACAGTATTCCCTTTTCCGTCTACTGCATTGACATCGGCCCCGGCATCTAACAGTAATTGGAAATTAGAAACAATATTATCTTGTTTCTGATGGGTAGCAACTATTAACATTGGTTGTGCAGCGGCAAAATCAAGCATTGAAATTGCCATATCTTCCACACTATATATACCGTGACTTACATCTGAACGATAATTTGGGTCAGCCCCTTCGTCAAGCAATTTTTTAATCTTTTTCAGTTTTACAAAATAGACCGGGAAATAGAGATCATCACTTTTATTGTATTGTTTTTTAGTGGCCTTTTTGGCCGCTTTAATGAGTTGTATTTTTTCTTTATCTTTGCTTATTTTTGCTAATTTCAAAGGTGTTTTACTATACCCATCTGCAAACCATGGGCTTGCACCGGCTTTTAGTAAAACCTCTACAATTTTTGCGGAGTTACTTGTGTTTTTGGCAAGTGCCCAATTTAAGGCGGTACCCCTTGGGGCAGTATATTTATTTACATCCGCACCTTGTTTGATAAGTGCTTCCACCATCTTTACATCATTTGATTCGGTTGCAAACATTAAGGTTGTTGCACATTGATAAAGATTTTGTGCTTTTTGGCAATATACCGCATTTACGTTTGGTTTTTCTTTTAAAATACGGTAGAAAACATCTTTATTCTTTGCCTTGTTTGCCAAAGCTGCTAAAATAGGTGGCATTTGCTCTTCCCTTGGAACATCCACTTTTGCCCCTGCAAATAATAGCATATCAACTGCGGCTAAATCGCCCTTTAAAGCAGCATAAGTTAAAGGAGTAAAGCCGTCTGTATCTTCGATATTTGGGTCAACACCCTGTTCCAGTAAACCGCGTATTTGCGAGGTATTACCGTCCCTAGCTGCAAACATAAGGGCTTGTTTCATACGAAGTTCCGGGTCAACTTTCTTTTTCGGCGCAGGTGCTTGGGCGGCCTTCATAGCCTTATATGCTTGTATAAAGGCCTCAAGTTCTGCCTCGTCAACATCTTGTGCTTGTGCAAACCCCATGCATAATAAAAATGCTAAAACTAATAAACTTAATTTTTTCATACTCTCTCCTTAAATTAAAAGTTATATCCGGATGTTGCACTAAATCTGCACAAACAACCTGCAGGCCTTCCACCTGAAGAAAATGCACTATAACTTGCAGGCTGCATTAACGGACGGCCGAAAGATTGACAGCATTGATTACATTCCATAGCATTACTGGGTTTATGGTTCACACAATACTGACAGGTCGTACCGGAAAATCTTACACCCATATAAGAGCAGAACTGATTAGCGGCATTTTTCTGCTGTTGCTGTTGTTGTTGGAATTGATTCTTTGCGGCTTGGGCTTGTGCTTTGAATTTTTTGGCATCATCTAATGCTTTTTGATAGGCCATTTCAGTTGCTTGTTGCTGTGCTGCTATTTCCGCTCTAACTCTTGCATCTTGCGCGTCAAGTTCTACTTCCGTCGGTAAACTTGCTTTAGGTATTTTTACATTACTGTTAGCAGTAACAGAATATCCTTCTAACAAATTCTTTCTTGCGCTTGTATCCTTTACTTTAATCTCTGTGTTGAAAACTGCACGTTTAGGGGTATCTATGGACTTGGCTTTATTCCCTTTTTTCTTGGTATTTTTTGTTTTTTTAGCCGGTGTGTTTTGGGGAATTTGTGTATCTTCAACAGGTTGCATACCTTCAGGCAAAGTGGCTTCAGGTAAATTTACACCATTGCTCGGTTTATAACCTGCGAGTTTATTGACAGGTTTTTCTTCGCAAGTTGTTTGGCCTGGGAGTGGAACACACTTGGTTTTAATACCGTATTTAAGTGGCTTTTCAGGAATAATTACACCATTTTCTTTAATGTATACACCTGTATTCCCCGTCGGTGTTGCAGGAACGTGTGAAATACCGCCGATAGGTGCAGGGGAAGATGTAACTTTGGGTTTGCTGATTTTTGCTTTTTCAGGTGCTTGTAATTGCCCTGTTTGTTTTTGCAAAGTGGCCTCATTGTGGGCTTTAATTCTTGCTTGCTCTGCCTCACATTTTGTAGCCCCTTTGTTACATACTATCTCCACTTCATAATCTTTTAAATGTACCTTCTTGGGGGCTGCATATTTCTCTTCTTTAACAGGAGCGGTTTTAGCTTTGTACTCTTGTGTAGGAACATATGCTTTTACAGGGGCTGCTTGTTGTACTTGTTGCGGTGTTACTTGCTTTACTTGATTAGCAGTATTTTTTTGTTCCGTCGGTGTTTGGGCTTTTACAGGTGCCGGTGTAACGGTTTTTTGTTCCACAGGTTTAGTAATATGTTGAAGATTTTGAGTATCTTGTGTTTGACCGATCATAGGCATAGGTTTGCCTTGTTTCAGTTTAACTTTCGGGGAAGAATTATGCGGTGTTACTACTTTTTGACCGCCTTTTAATTGCACTTCGTTTGCGTTATTAACAGGAACGTTAGTCGGATATCTTTGAGGATGCACTACTGCAACAGTTTTCGGTTTATTTACCTTTGTACCCTTTGTACCCCCGCCAACATCTACTGCATCCCTATAATCTGCATCTACAGGGTCACTTACTTTCGGAACCACTACATCTTCTTTGTAGTATTTTTCATCCCCTGCTTGGAAGTATTGCACTTTATCTGCAGGATTATTTGCCGCCCACATACAAATAGGCAGGAGTAATAAAACGGATAGCCCTAGTATTTTACGCATAAATGCACCTCTTGAAAGTATTATAGCAATTTATATCCGTAAGTGGACTATTATTTGCCATAAAAAACCGCCCAAGCAGTTAGCAAGAGCGGTGTAAAAAGAAAACACTATAAATTAATTTATTGCCTTATAAATGCTTTATCTTTGTTCGGAATATCCTCGTTTGACACATAACGTTCTACACGCATATGCAGGTCATATTTATTACGCAGTTCCGTAATTTTGTTCATCATCGGTGTGTGATGATGTGCATCTATGGCCTCTTGATTTTCCCAACTGTCTATCAAAAGTACGGTTTCTTTGTCATTTAACGGATAAAAGTACTCATATTTCAAGTTCCCTTTTTCCGCTCTGATAGCAGCAGCCGTACCGCTTTGTTCCATTTCTTCTGCGAACTTACGGGCATTACCGTTTTCCCCGGTATAATAAATATTTATAATTAAACTCATATCTCTTTCCTTTGTTCCTTTTATATTACTGAAAATTACAAATAAAATTATCAAAATTATTACTAAAAATAATAGTTTCTTTTTCATATAACTTGTCCTTTTCAGTTTTTTTACCTTACAATAACGGTGCCACCCATTTCTTTAATTCTTCAACGGAAGGATTACCGTTTATGATTGCAAAGCTTGCAAAATACCTATCATGCCAACCCCGGCTATATCTTTGGTAATTTGGCCTTTATCGTTGAAATAATAAAAGTTCATAAATGTAGTTTTAAATTGTTTATTAGTGGCAGGAATATTCATAAATGTGCCTTTGTGTGTGCCGGTGCACTCCCACAAAACTGCCACTTTGTCTTCTTGCGCTACCATATCTAATGCGTGCCACTGAACATCAGGAAATGACTGCCTTAACCAATGCACAAGGGAAAGATACCCTTTCCCGCCATATAAAGGTGTAGGGCTTGCCGGAGTGATAAATGAGGCATCTTGTGCAATTAACTGTTCAGCTTTCGCCTCATCTGCGGTATTTATGACTTGCTCAAATTGTTTCATTAATTCTATATTTCTTTTCACTTTCATATACTGCTCCTTACGGCTATGTTTATTATACTAATTATTTACATAGTCCATTTCACATGCTTGTGGAGAGGTTTTTTTATTTATGTTCTTTACGCCATAGCCAAGGGGCTTGCGCGGTGGGATTGGACCACAAGCCAATTTTAGCGGTTTTGGCTCGGGTTTCTAGCTCTTTCCATTGCTTACACTCGGGTATTTTGCAATAAGCGGTGTAAAGCCAAGCAAGGCCGGATTTAAGCATTTCTTCAGCAACTTCTTTATCATCAACTTTGATTCTGCCTACTGATCGGCCATAACGGTCTATATTTATGACAGTAACATCAATTGTTTTACCTGCCACAAGTTCAGCCAAATATTCTCTGGAAACTTTGCCAAAATCTTGAGCTTTTTCCGGGGCATCTATCCCGTAAAGACGAATTTTTATTTGCTTGTTTTCCGAGTCCAGAATTGTGATAGTGTCGCCGTCAGCTACTTTGACGACTTTGCCTTGAATATCATTTTTGCCACTTAATAATACGACGGGGAAAAGCAGAAGAACTATGAAAAAGAAAATTTTGTTCATTTTTGTCTCCGAAATCTGAAATTGGAGACAAAAAACGACTGTCACTGATTATCTCACGTAAGGGTATAATCAATAACAGTCGTAGTTACACAAATTCTTAAAAAAGAATATGTAACATTTGGTAAATAACATTGAGCTCATGACTTCCCAATATTATCTACCCACATCGACTGTCTTTGAACTTACGTGAGTATTGAGTTTCCTCAATAACCATCCTATTCTCTCAATAGGATTCCAAAAACAGATAAATTACATATTGTCCCTCAATAGGACTTTTACTACAATCTCCTTCAAATTATTATAAACGTCTAAATTTTCTTATAACTTTTCAGAACTTTCTCTCAAAAGTTTCTGTCTATATTTTACTATATTATTCTACCCATATCTACAATAAAATATATGTCTTTAACAAAAATTTACAAGGCTATTATGTATTTTTCTTTTTATAGATACTCATTATCTTACTACAATATTCTTTCCCATGTTTATCACACCAACAAGATTGAAGAGCGTAATATTTTTCCAACATTAAAAATGGGTGATTATTTATATATTCTGCCCATAATTGACTGGAAGTTCCACTTGGACATCCACAAGAATACTTCAAATATTTCTCATATACAGATTGAGATAATATTTTATATGCTCTATCCGAAACATATATAGTATTTTCAGGGGCTAATGATGCTAATTTAGCAGCAATATTTACTGTCTTTCCAATCCATACTTCATTATTTCTATCGCCTCTGAGACCAATTCTTTTTACAAGTACAGTATCCGTATCTATACCAGCATGCATTTTTACTGGAAATACATCAAATTTATTTTGAATCACTTTTTCACAGATTGTCCTAAAGGTAACAGCAGCACAAAGAGCAGGGATAGCACTATCTTTATTAGAAAATAATCCAAAAGCGCCATCTCCTTTAATATCAACATATTCTGCTCCATATATAACCAAAATTTTAACTAGTGATTTAATGAAAATATCATATATCTTGACAGATTCCTCTGAAACTAAACTCATTTTTGTGGAATTTACCATATCTACAAACACACAGGTAACATCTTCAATCTTTAAACAGTGAGGTATTTCCAGAGGAATTTCTTCACTTTCAGGAATATTGTTCATATTTTGTATTGTAACCTTAGAATTAATAATATCTTCGATTATGTTATTTATTGCTTCTTCGCATTCTTGTAATTCCATAAAATCTTCTCCTATTTGCAATCTAACTGTTTAATATGGGCTATAATTTCTTTCTTATTTTTATAATTTAAATATTTTACACCAGATAAATCACTCGGAAACTCAATGTCTTTATCATTAAAACGCAGGCATATAGTTCTTTCTCTTCCTAAATAACCCATCGCTAGACCTATTTCAAAAATGATATTGTCTCTAGGAGCTGTCTGTTTTGCCCCTCTTTTTATAATTTTATCATCCCCAGTAATAAGTAAAATAGCGAAATCACATCCCTGTAATGTTTTTTCTAAACTTTCTATAGTGGTTTTGGACAATTCAAAAACATCTTTTGTCCAAGGTTTAACAATAAATTTGTCTTTTAACATATTAACAATAGATTTCAATTTTTTGGATCCTTCTTTAGAAGATCCCAAGAAAATTACTGGCTTCTTATTCCTAACTTTAATATAACAATTACGATCTGCTAATCTATTCGCTAATGTTTGACAAATAGCCTTGTAAAGATATTCATTTTCCTCTATTAAATCGCGAAAATCTTGTCCTTTCATAATAGCAAATTTTGTAGACTCTGCTGTCACCACAGTAGCAGTTCTTTTCATGTGTGGAAAAAGAGAAACTATTTCTCCAACATGCTCACCTGCATTACGAGTTCTATGTTTTTTACCATTTATCAAAATATCTACACTACCCTGCAAAATAAAATAAACATCATCCGTACCATCATCTTGTTTAATAATTTTAGTTTTTGCTTTATAAGTTTTAAACTGGACCTTGTTATAAAATTTATTCCAAGAATTAAATTTAGTATCTTTCAAAAGAGCCAAATTCTTAATCAAAGACATATTTCTTCTCTTGTCAGTTAAATTTTCTTCCCTTTTTCTCATTTCATACCTCCTTCTATCCATTGATTAAATTCTGTTTTAATAACATCTCCATGATAAAATTCCCCAATTTTGTAATTATATAATTTTTCAAACCATTTCTCTTCTCTATTTTCTCTAATTGCGTTATCATATACACATGGTGTCATCGCTATAGTTTTTGCAATGCCCATTTTATTTGCTAAAGCAGATAGTTTAGAAGCATAGCTAACAGCTTTGCCAATCCAAACAGAATTATTAACACCAGTACCTTTTCTTCCTGCCTTTACAACAAGTTCTTCTGCACAAGATAAACCTATTCCCGCATTGCATATCGGGAAATTATTTTCTTTGAGTATAGTATTTAACATTTTGAGAAAGGTATTTATAGTAAAAGCTTTATCACACATCATATAAATATCTTTCTTCAGAGGAACAGCATATATAGCATATACGCAATCGCCACGAATTCCTATCTCACGTAATTTATCACTCTCTCTCAATATTTCTATTACCTCAGATGAAAAACAACGTATAACTTTTGACATTTCTTCTTTATTCTCATAAGCAAACAGTTGGGTGGAATTACGTATATCCACGAAAATAGCACCGACCCATCCATAATACGCATTTTCATAAGTAAAATAATCATCTTTAGGAATTTCTTGTTCTTTTTCTATTTTCAATTTATTGGTAATAATTTCCTGAATTCTTTTTTTCCCTTCTTTATAATCATACATATTTTACTTTATCCTTTATCTATCCTACCATTCCAACAAACACAGTGGGACTTTATTAATCTAAATATTTGATTATTAATATTTTATAATTTTATTAGTCAAATCACTTAACAAAATAAAATTTTTCAGAGTCTCTCTATGTACATGCAATTTCCTTGCAATTGCAGATTTGCTATACCCCTTATTTAGCAAATCAATAATTAGTTTTTCTTTCCCACTTAATTTAAGTTTTTGGCTTTTTGAACCAAAAGGCCTTCCTAATTTAAAACCTTTTGCTTGGCGAACCGCTAAAGCTTCTTTCGTTCTCTGAGAGATTAAATTTCTTTCTATTTCGGCCGCTAGTCCAAAGGCAAATGCTAGGACCTTAGACTGAATACCTGTATCAAGCCTAAAATTATCCTTTATAGTGATGATTGTGGCTTCTGTATTAAGACAATAATTTAAAATAGACATTACTTCCAATAAATTCCTCCCAATTCTTGATAATTCACTCGCTATAAGGATATCCCCTGCTCTTAACTTTTTAATTAATCTTCCTAATTTCCGCGTTTTTAAAGTTTTAGTTGCACTGATTGTTTCTATAACCCAATTATCTACTGATTTCTTCTCCTTTTTACAAAACTTTTTAATTTCCCATATCTGATTTTCAGTAGTTTGTTTATCAGTACTTACTCTTACATAACCATATATCATAATAGCGATTTATCCCTCCATATAGATATAGGATACAACTTTAAATGTGCCGGAAATAAACGACCGCTTATTTCTCACAAAAAAGAATCTTATCCAAAATGCATAAAGCGGAGGATGGTATATGCGTAAAATTAAATTATCACAATGTGGGAATTATGTACTACATCCTAAAATATCCACTAATGAATTGACTAGGGAAAACTATATAACCACAGATAATATGTTGCCTAATAAATCCGGTGTTACCATCGCTGAAAAATTACCAC
>CAMUXX010000021.1 GCA_947164805.1 uncultured Elusimicrobia bacterium
AGTTCAAGCAAAGTAAAACCTTGCTTGAAGTTTTTTTGTTTATTTTTTTGTTTCATTTTTGCTTTCTCCTTTTTTGCATTTCGGACCAAATGAAAAAGGCTGTACTTCGGGCCATCTGGACGAAACCCAACCGTACAGCCATAGTTTGCCACCGTAAGGTGGCAAACAAAGCAAAAATGCTATTGGCTGCTTTCGGGGTCCAGATGTCCTAATTTTCATTAGTACACCGTATTCTTCATACGGTCCCAAAAACATCAAATTTTTATAAGGTGTTTAACCTTACACAAAAAGTATAGCATTTTTATGGTTAATCTTTCATAAATTGCTATAATATATCTATATATAAAAGGAGTGTGTTAAGTAAATTATGGCATTTTTAAATTTAATTTGGGCTAAAATTATTTGGCTTTTCAGTTGGCATACATTGGTGTCAATTTTTGGTATAGTATTTGCTTTGGGGCTTGTAGTAATCGTGCATGAGTGGGGGCATTTTATCGCTTGCCGTTTGCTCGGCATCAGGGTGGAAGAATTTTCTATCGGCTTTGGTAAACTTTTAAAACAATGGAAGGGGAAAAAGGAAACTCTATTTTCACTCCGCGCTATTCCTTTGGGCGGATACGTTAAACCTGCCGGCGAGGCCTATTTTAGGGAAGTAGAAATAAAATCAGACGACGAATTTGCCGCCAAACCCTGGTGGGCGCGCTCAATTATGGTTTTTGCAGGTGCCGGCATGAACTATGTTCTTGCTTTTATAATCTTTTTCTTTGTGATACTTTTTATGGGTATGCCTGTAAATGATCCCACAAAAGTACCCACAGTTTTAGGCGAAGTTAAAGACGGTTACCCTGCCGCAACAGCAGGTTTACTTGCCGGGGATAAAATTACCTCTATCAACGGTAATGTAACAAATAATTGGAAAGATTTGCTTACAACTTTGGATAAAGCAAATAAAGAAAATTTGCCGGAAGTTACAGTAACTTACGAGAGAGACGGCAAAGCAACAACACTCCCTATAACATTTGATGAAACAAAAAAACTCGGCATAGTTGTTGAGCCGACTTATGAAAAAATCGGCGTTTTTAAAAGTGTAGGCATGGCCGCATATCAATGTTATTATTGGACAGCACTTTCCTTAAAAACTATCGCGGAAAAAATTTACCACCGTGAAGCACCGGATATGGCAGGGCCAATAGGTATTTTTGAACTTGTCGGTAAAGGAGTGCATAACGGTGCGGAAGATTATTTCTTTTTAATAGCCTTAATTTCCGTCGCTATCGGTATGTTCAATTTATTTCCTATCCCAATTTTGGACGGCGGGCATATTGTATTTTTTATAATTGAAGGTATAACCGGCAAACGCCCGACGGAAAAAGTTTTAAATAATGCTTGCGGCGTTGGTGCTGTAATATTAATCGGGCTTGTATTATTTGCTACTTACCAAGATATTGGCCGCCTTAAAAAACGCGGAACGGATAAGGCCGCAATAACCGAAACTCAAACACAAGACACGCAACAAACCGAGGTGGCAAATGACTAATTTCAAAAGAACACGCACCGTCAAAGTAGGCCCATACACTTTAGGCGGTAAAAATCCTGTGCGCGTGCAGGCAATGTGTAATACAGATACACGCGACGCTGCCGCTACCGTAAAACAAATTATTATGCTTGAAAATGCCGGTTGCGAAATTAACCGCGTTGCAGTACCTGATATGGACGCGGCTTTGGCACTTGGTAAAATCGTTAGAAAAATACATACACCGCTTGTTGCAGATATTCATTTTGATTATAAACTTGCACTTGAGGCCATTAAACAAGGTGTCAGCAAAATACGCATAAACCCAGGCAATATCGGCGACGCGGAAAGAACAAAAGAAGTTGTTAAAGCCTGCAAAGATAAAGGCCTTGCGATTAGAATCGGAGTAAATGCAGGTTCACTAAAGGAACTTAAAAAGTTTAGCGGTACACCGAATTGGAGCGATAAAAAATGGGCGCAAATTATGGTACGCGAAGCCTTGGAACACGTCAATATTTTGGAACGCTTAAATTTTAAAAACTTTTTAGTTTCCTTGAAATCAGACAATTTAAACCGCACCGTTTTGGCTTGCGAGGAATTTGCCAAAGTTTGCGCCGCACCCCAGCATATCGGCTTAACAGAAGCAGGAACCGTCAAAAGCGCCATTGCTTTAAGCCGTTTACTCGGCGAAGGTATCGGCGCAACGATACGCGTATCTTTAACCGAAGATCCAAGAAAGCAAGTGCGTTGTGCATACGAAATTTTAAAGGCACTCGGGCTGCGTGAATTTGGCCCAAATATAATTTCTTGCCCGACATGCGGCCGCACACAAGTAGAACTTGCAAAAGAAGTTGCAAAACTTGAAGAGGCAATTTATTCCGACCCAGTTTTACTTAAAAAATCAACAGGCAAAAAAATTGCCGTTATGGGCTGTATTGTTAACGGCCCAGGCGAAGCACGTGATGCCGACTTTGGCATAGCAGGCGGCCGAGGCGAGGGCCTTTGGTTTGAAAAGGGCCAAATAATCGGCAAAATACCGCAAAATAAATGGCTCAAAAAATTTACAGATAAAATTATTAAAGGATAAATTATGAAACTTACAAATTATTATTTACCGACATTAAAAGAAGCACCGAAAGATGCAGATATTATTTCTGCAAAGTTAATGATACGCGCAGGCTTAATACGCAAAACCGCAAGCGGTATTTATGAGTGGTTGCCGCTTGGTATGAAAATTTTAAAGAAAATTGAAAATATTATCCGCGAAGAATTTAATAAAGCGGGATGCCTTGAAGTTTGGCTCACTGTTATTCAACCGGCTGATTTATGGCAACAAAGCACGCGTTGGGATTACTACGGTAAAGAATTACTCCGCATTAAAGACCGCAAGGGCGCGGACTTTTGCATTGCCCCTACCGCCGAGGAAGTTATAACAGACCTTGTTAAAAAGGATGTTTCATCTTACAAACAACTGCCGGTTTGTTTATATCAGTTCGGTACAAAATTCCGCGATGAAATCCGCCCGCGTTTTGGTGTAATGCGCGCGCGTGAATTTTATATGGCAGATGCCTATTCATTTTCCGCTAACGACGAAAGCGCAAATGAGTGGTACCAAAAAATGTATGAAGCATATATGCGAATTTTTAAACGCTGCGGTTTTGCCTTCAGGCCTGTTGAAGCAGATACAGGTGCAATTGGGGGGAATTTCTCCCACGAATTTATGGTGCTTGCCCAAGCCGGGGAAGATGAAATTGCAACCTGCGATTGCGGTTATACATCAAATACCGAAAAAACCGAAATCAAAGCACCGGAACAAGCCGTTTATACGGATGCAGATTTAAAACCCGTGCAAGAAGTCAATACACCGAATATGCATAGTGTTGAGGACTTGGCAAAATTCTTAAAAGTACCTGCCGAAAAATGCATAAAAATGATGGTTTATAAGGCTGATGAAAAGCCGGTAATCGTCTTAATGCGCGGCACAGATGAATTAAATGAAATCAAACTAAAAAAATATTTAAACGCAAATATTTTGGAAAAGGCTACACCGGAATTTTATGAAGCCCAGACAAAAAGCCCCGTCGGTTTTGCAGGGCCGGTTGGTTTTAAAGCAAAATTTCCAAACACCAAACTGCTTGCCGATAATTATGTTAAAACAATTTTTAACGGTGTTTGCGGTGCATGCAAAGCGGATACACATTTAATTAATGTTACACCGGGGCGTGATTTTACGCCTGATGCTTACGCCGATTTCAAACTTGCCGCTGCAGGCGACCTTTGCCCAAAATGCGGTAAACCGTTTAACTTTATGCGCGGTATTGAAGTTGGGCATATTTTCAAACTCGGCACAAAATATTCCGCCGCGATGGGTGCAAACTTTTTAGACGAAAACCAAAAATCAAAACCTATCATTATGGGTTGTTACGGTATCGGTGTAAGCCGTGTGCTTGCCGCCGCAATTGAACAAAGCCATGATGATTTCGGTATAATTTGGCCTTCGCCGATTTCGCCTTTTGACCTTGAACTTATTGCCCTAGATGTTGAGGGGGAAGTCAAACAGAAAGCCGACGAAGTTTACGAGCAATTAACCGCGCGCGGGCTTGATATTTTGTATGATGATCGCGATGAACGCCCAGGAGTAAAATTTAAAGATGCCGACTTAATCGGCGTACCTTACCGCGTTGTTATAGGGCGCAAGTTACTGCCGGAAGGCAAAGTGGAATTTAAAATCCGCGGTCAAAAAGATGCCCAGATTTTAACCTTCGCCGAACTTGACGCAAAACTTAAAGAATTATTCACAAAATAATTGGACCAAAGGACCTATTTTGATATAGGTCCAATAGCCCTTGTTTTCATTTTTCTTATCCCTTACACTATTATTAAGATCAGATAAAGGAGGATCGTATGAGAAAAATTATTGTTTTAATTTGTGCGTTATTGTGCACAATTACACTATTTGCACAAACAGGCCAATTGGAAGAACAACTGATTAAAGCTAGTACTAATGGTGATTTCCTAACAGTTCAAACTTTGGTTAATACCAAGGGTATTGATATCAATGCCAGATATAACGGTGATACAGCCTTGGTAAATGCTTCTTTTGCAGGTCATTTAGATATCGTAAAAGAATTATTATCACACAAAGATATTAATATAAACAAAACAGGCAATTTAAATGTTACCCCTTTAATAGGGGCATCTGTACAGGGTTATACGGAGATTGTCAAAGAGTTATTAAAACATTCCCCGAAATTAAATAAACAAGATAAATATGGGTATACAGCTTTAATGTATGCTGCAGAAAAAGGATACAAATCTATAGTTCATGAATTAGTTATAAATGGTGCTGATGTTACTATAGTGAAAAAAAATAAAGTTGTTGGAATAAACAATGCTTTATTGCTTGCATATAATAATAATCACAGAGATATCACAATGGAATTATTAAAAGCAGAACTTCATAGAAATTTATCAGATCTTTTGACATTAGAAAATTATAAGTCAAAGTATTATAATGCAATTGATGAATCGAAAAATACTCTCTTAATGTTAGCATCAAAAAAGGGCGACATTGAAATAGTTAATTTCTTGGTTAATATCAACAAAGAACAAACAAAATTAGGTAAAGCAATTATCCCGATTGTTGACATTAATAAAAAGGATTTTGATAACAACACCGCTTTAATGTTTGCTGCAGATAATGGTTACTTAGATGTAGTAGAGACATTATTAAATCAACCTGAACTTGATTTAGATTGCAGAAACATATTCAGCAAAAATGCTTATCAATTGGCGGCAACACAAGAAATTAAAGATGCTATCGCTAAACGTCAAAATATGTTGAAAAAAACATCTGAAGCGTTAGAAAAACAGGTATTAGAAGGTCTTGAACGCTTCCAACTTGATAAATAAAAAACAAATTATTTAAAACCCCGAGTTTAAAATACCCGGGGTTTTTTATTTTGCATTTTCGTAAAGTTCGCGGGCTTGATATTTTGTATGATGACCGTGACGAACGCCCCGGCGTTAAATTTAAAGATGCCGACTTAATCGGTGTTCCTTACCGCGTTATTATAGGGCGCAAGTTACTCCCTGAAGGCAAAGTTGAATTTAAAATTCGCGGCCAAAAAGATGCCGAGATTTTAACCCTAACCGAACTTGATGCAAAGTTAAAGGAATTATTTGCGAAATAAGATATTTTGACGTAGATTTTATCTATCATCTTATACCAATCCAATACAAGTAGGCCAAAAGACCTATATCAGACTAGGTCTTAATCTTCTTGACACGATTTAAAATATCATTTATACTTATGTTAAATCTAGAAATAAAGAAAATATTATGAAAAAAATAATTATTTTGTTTTGTGCGGTATTTTGTACAAATCTATTATTTGCCCAAGGAATTTCTTTAGAAGATCAATTGGTCAAGGCAAGTTATAACGGAGATTTACAAATAGTTCAAGCCTTGCTATCTAACCCGGATATTGATGTAAATGCAAGATATAATGGTTTCACTGCTTTAATAAATGCTTGTTTAAAAGGACATTTAGATATAGTAAAAGAACTGTTGTCACATAAAGATATAGACGTAAATAAAAGAGAAATTGGTCATAAAAGAACCCCTTTAATAATTGCATCTATGATAAATCATACGGATATAGTAACAGAATTATTAAAACATTCCCCAAAATTAAATAAACAAGATATTATACTGCTTTAATGTATGCTGCAAAAAATGGCAATTTGGATGTCGCAAAGGCATTGTTAGCACAAGATGACATTAAAGTGAATGTTTACACCAATTGGAGATACGAAAATGTAGAAGATGACCCTAATGGTCCAACAGCACTTTTAATTGCATATAATACCGGGCATAGAGATATCGCTATGGAAATATTAAAAGTAAAACCTTATATAGGATTGCGTGAAGTACTTGCTGAAGTTTCACATTATTATAATGCATACAATTCCGATGAAAATACTATTTTACTCTTGGCTGCAAAAGATGGCGATATTGAAATGGTTAAATATTTATTCAAACTAAAAGATGATAGATCTTTATTTAGAAGAGCTCATTCTCCTCTTGTAATCGTTAATCATATGAATAAATATGATGACACCGCTTTAATATTGGCTGCAAGAAATGGACATTTAGATGTAGTACAAGAATTATTAAAACGGGATGATCTTATCTTCACAACTATGAAAAATCAAGGTCTTAGGGCTTATCAGGAAGCGGCTACACAAGAAATTAAAGATATTATTGCTGCTAAATATAAAAATCCTTCAAAGAGAATAGCAGAAATACTAGAAAACAAGATATTAACAGGTTTTGAACACCTTCAATGTCTAGAAGATAATAGCAAACAAATTATTTAAAACCCCGAGTTTAAAATACCCGGGGTTTTTTATTTTGCATTTTCGTAAAGTTCGCGGGCTTGATAAGAACTCCTAACTAAAGGTCCTGCCATCACACCCTTAAAACCGATAGATAAAGCATAAGCCTTCAGAGCATCATAATAATCTTGTGTAGGGTAACTTTTAACAGGGTAATGTAGTTTAGAGGGGGCAAGATATTGCCCTAAAGTAAGTAAATCACAATCAACTTTGCGTAAATCGCGCAAAACGGCTTTTATTTCTTCTTCCGTTTCGCCAAGGCCGAGCATTAAACCGCTCTTTGTTAAAATTTCAGGTGCAATTTTTTTACTTTGAGCCAACAGTTCCAAAGAACGTTCATATTTTGCCACAGGGCGTACTTGTTGGTATAAAGACGGAACAGTTTCCATATTATGCCCTAAGACGGAAATACCGCTCTTTAAAATTACGGGCAAATATTCAAATTTTCCGCCTAAATCGGAAATTAATGCCTCAACTTTAATATTTGGGTTTTGTTTAATAATTTCTTTGCAAACTTTAGCAATATGTTCCGCTCCGCCGTCTTGCAAATCATCACGCGTGGGCATTGTTAAAACAAGATATTTTAAATTTAAGACCTTGGCCAAATTTGCTGCCCTTTGCGGTTCATCGGCTGCGGGGGGTAATGGTTTTTTGCAACCCTTTTCCACCGCACAAAAACGGCAAAAACGCGTGCAAATACTGCCAAGTATCATAATAGTTGCTTCCCCTTGGCAAAAACATTTGCCGCGGTTTGGGCAACGTGCATTTTGGCAGACTGTAGGCATTAAGTTACCATCTAAAAATTTTTGTGTTTTTGCGGCAAGTTCGGTATGATAGGCGGCCTTATTTTTACCCACCATTTCTTTAAGCCAATTTGGAATTTCCAACATAAGTTGCTCCTATAATAGTATAATTATAGTAAATGCGGAAGGCCTTTGCACTAACTTTTTTATTATTTTTTCCTTTTTGCACCTTTGCAAGTACCGCTGTGCAAACAAATGCACCGGCAACTTTAGAGGGGGCAAAGAATCTTTATTTTGCCTCTAAACCTGAAGAGGCCTTAAACCAATATATAGAAATTTCAAAACGCGACAAAGACAAAACCTCTTTTTTAAATGCTATCTTTATTGCCCTTGAACTTGCAAAACCGCGCCTTGCGGTTGATACGGCTGCCGAGGCACTAAAACTTTTCCCGACAGATACAACTGTTCTTGAATTTGCTGCGCGCGCATATTTAGCAAACGGGCATAATATACATGCGGAAAATTTATTTTCACTTCTAAATACAGGCAAACAGGAGCAAAACGAATTTTACCAAATAGGGATGGCACGCGCACAAATGGGTATGGGTGAAGATAAACTGGCCGAAACCAATTTAAAGCAGGCCGCCAAAGGCCATAATGCCGCTTTGGCTAATTTCTTACTAGGTGAACTTTATTTTAAAGAAAAAGATTATTTCTTTGCCGCAAAACACTATAAACTTGCACTTGACTTGGACAGCCAATTTTTAGAAGCCTACAAAAAGTACGGCGATTCTTTAGTAAATTTAAAACGCTATAAAGAGGCTTGGCAAAGTTATAAAAATGTTCAGGCGGCAGATGCACAATACAAAGAAGTTGTGAAAGCTTTAAAAGAACTTAGCGCATTATATACCCCGACCGTGAATGAACTTGCTATACCTGAAAGGACAAGAAACCACACCAGCATAAAAAGCCCGGAAAATTATACAGGTAAACAGTTTCCTAAAATACGTGTCGGGCTTGGGGCAAAAATAAACGGTGTACCTAAAGGGGTAAGTGAAATCAAATTTTCCACTTCCCATAAATTTAATGCTGTTTCCGGTGGTAAAATACTTATAAAAAACGGCGAAAATAAAACTTATTGGACAATTCGGGTTATAAAAGGTGTGCCTTATTTAATTTCCCCCAAGGGAACAAAAACTTCATTTAAAAAATCTTTAAAAATAACGCAAGAATCAACACCTGAAAATGCCCATACCATAATAGTTAAAAATATGCTTGTAGGGCATGGAACGACATGGATCTCCCGCGAAGATAAAGAATACCGCGGTGAAATGGAATTTATTTATTCTCCAAAAGCAGGCGGTATTTATCTTGTAAACCATGTTAATATGGAAGAATATTTATACGGTGTTGTAGCATCTGAAATGCCGAGTAAATTCCCTATTGAAGCCCTTAAAGCACAAGCGGTTATTGCCCGAACTTATGCTGAAAAATCTTTAGGTAAACATAAGGCTTGGGGTTATGATGTTTGCGATACACAACATTGTCAAGTTTACGGCGGTGTTAAATCAGAACGCGAGCGCACTAATTCCGCAGCCGAAGCCACACAAGGATTGATTTTAAAATATAATAATAGGCCGATTGAGGCAGTATTTTCCTCTAACTGTGGTGGGGCAACGCAAAGTGCAAAAGAGGCAGGATGGTTTGATACTCCTTATTTGAAACCTGTTTCAGATTATATAAATCCTGAAACGAAGCATTTTGAACCTTACCAATTTTCTTTGCTTTTACAATATCCGCAGGAAGCATATAGTAAATATTTTAATAATGTAAGTAAATCAAATTTCCGCTGGGTAAGATATGTGGAAGAACCTATTTTAAGGCAAGTGGTAGCCCGCAAAAAAGATATCGGCAAAATTAAAGAAATTATTATACTTGGGCGCGGGCGTTCCGGTTATGTAAACAAAGTTAAAATTGTAGGTACACACGGAAATTTAATTTTGACTAAAGAAAACCAAATTAAAAAATATCTTGCACTCGGTTTACTAAGAAGCACTTATTTTACTATTGAACCTGTTCTTGAAAACGGACAAACAAAAGCCTTTATCTTCTATGGCGGCGGATGGGGACATGGCGTAGGCCTTTGCCAAACAGGCGCCGGCGGCCGCGCGGAAAGCGGGCAAGGTTTTAAAGAAATTCTTACCCATTACTACACA